>JANXPR010000008.1 GCA_025357215.1 Acidobacteriaceae bacterium
TGGTTCCGGTCTGCTGGAAATCGGCGAGAACTTAAATTTGCGCAGAGACCTGACGGCAATAGTTCGCGTATAATCTCGACGGCTTAATGTGTCTGAGGGGTTGAACTATGCAACGTGCTCTTCGTCAGATGCTTCGCGTGATGTCCCTTCTGGTCCTTACCATTCTCGTGCTTGGTCACGCCAGTCTTGCCGATCAAGGCCATGTAGTGAGCCGAGCCGATCTGCAAAAAGCCGTGGAGTCAGCGTCGCACACGCGGCAACACAATATTGACACCGTCCGCCAGTTCTTGTCTTTGCCAACGGCGGATGAAGCAATCAAGTCGGCAAATATTGATCCGCAACAGGTACGCACAGCCGTGGCATCGCTGAGTGACCAGGACCTTGCGCAATTGGCCGCGCGGGCCGACAAGGCTCAGGCTGACTTTGCCGCCGGGGCGATTGGCACAAATGGAGTGGTCTTAATCATTGTGATGGTTGCCTTGGTGATCTTCATCATCTTGTTCCTGTCCTCGAACATACCGCTCTGACTCCAGCACTGTTTCAACCAGAAGTGCGTACCCGCGGATGCGCCAAGTCGCGAGACTTCAGTCACAAAAAGTGCTTATGAAAATGGCTGGGCCATGAAAACCCGTTTCCCGGCGTTATATACTTTTTATCTGGCCGAAACTTTTTTTGGAGGAAGCGATTATGCAATTTGCTTTGCGGCAATCAGTACGCATGTTGATTGCTCTGGTTTTGGTCACACTCTTTATAGTTCCCGCGGACCTGCGCGCGCAGAGTCACGTGGTAAGCCCGGCGGACCTGCGGAAGTCCGTGGCAGATGCGTCGCAGACGCGGCAACAAAACCTGGAAACCGTGCGTCAATTCCTTTCTTCACCGACGGCGGAAAAAGCCCTTAAGTCCGCCAACATGGATCCGCAGCAGGTGACCACGGCGGTGTCCAGTTTGAACGACCAGGACCTGTCAAAACTGGCGTCGCGAGCCAGCCAGGCGCAAAAGGATTTCGCCGCTGGCAGTCTCAGTGATCGAGACTTGATTCTGATCATCCTGGCGATAGCCGTCCTGGTGTTGTTGATAGTGGCCCTGCGCTAGATCAATCCTTTATGCTTCAACACTCCAAGCGGAGACTCGCGCGAATCGCGTGGGTCTCCGTTTTGCTTTGCGGTGAATTGCTTTTCGGCACGATACTGGCGCAGGACAAAACTGGCGTCTGGATTGACGTGCCTTTCGTAAAGCAGGAAAAAGATGGATGTGGAGCGGCCGTGATCGCCATGGTGATGCAGTATTGGGCGCGGCAGTCGGCAAAGAATGCTTCGACTTCATCCGGAAGCGACACAGCCTCCGATCCGGTAGCTATTCAACGAGAGCTTTTTTCGGCTAAGGACAAAGGCATACGCGCCTCTGATCTTGAACGCTATTTCAAAGAACACGGCTTCCGGACATTTGCCTTCGCCGGCCAATGGGACGACCTGAAAGAGCATCTGGCGAAAGGGCGTCCGCTGATCGTGGCGTTGAAACCGGCTCCGGGCGAAAAATCATTGCATTACGTTGTCGTTACCGGCGTGGATTGGGCGCGGAACGTAGTCATGGTCAATGACCCGGCACAAAAGAAGCTGCTGAAAGAAGACCGGGCGTCGTTCGATATGCAGTGGTCGGCCGTGAACCGGTGGACGCTACTGGCCGTGCCGCAATAGGTCTGTCTCAGCTTCTTCGAGCCACACACTCTAAGCCTCGGGGCGATTGTATGTAGCTGTACTGCTCTCTAGAGAGGACTAGTGCCGAGCGTCAAAAGAGGCTTCACAACGGGCAATGCATTCTCCAGCGCTTTGTGGACCTGTTAGCGGGTGAGAATTATAAGTAGGAAACTATATATTAGTATTGTGTAGTTTAAAATGTAGTTCCAAAATAGAACAACCTATAACAATTATAGCTATGATAGGTTGACGGCGTAGTTAAGATGGAGCTACTACTAGAGCCATGAAAGGATGGTAGCATCAAATGAATAAAGTAATGTCTCTAGTATTAATAGTTATGTTGGGTCTGCTTCCGACCGGATGTACCGATGTCTCGGGGTCGGGAAGCTTGACAATCGGTGATACAACTGTCACCGGCAGTATTGGAGTGACTCACAAGAAGAAGATTCAGCCCCTAAAGCAGGATGCCATCGTTACGGCAACTCAGCCGACTAACGTTCTGGTGGATCTCCCACCAGGTTTCACATACAATCCCTCGAACCCGCCGCAGGCAGTTGTTACTATAACTACCGACACTGCTCAAACTTTCTCACAGTCTTTCAACTTGGCACCTGCTGATGCCTCGGGGTTTGTTCCGGCTGCATCAGGAACGCAAACTTTCGCGTTTTCGGCGCAAGATCCGGTTGCAGTCGCGGCTTTTGTGCAATCAGCCGCCAACAACGCTACATCTACTCTGACTGTAGACATGCAAAGCACAGTGCACTTCCAAGGACCGACCGATGGAGGATCATATACGGTGTATGGACGTGACTATAATTCATCCGTGGGAGTTCAGAATGTGGGTACTGCCACTTATACTGCACCTCTGGCTGGTGGCGGGAATCCTAGATGCCCGGGAGGGCGCTGCCCCAATCAGTGATTGAATGACCGGGCTAAAGCACGCTACTGTGGCCGGCCTGTGCTTCGAGTGGCCGGCCATACTCTTCCGTCGTGGTATTTTGTCCATGACGGGTTATTTGTATCCGAACAGACGCAATGGATGGCTGAAAGGGAGTGATAGCGGTTATGCGGCTAATGTCAGTTTGGTCATTTGTTCTTTTGTCGTTGGCAGCACATTCAGGGGGCCTTGTTGCTGATAGGAGTTCCAAGGCTCAAAGCGTACAAAGAGCTTTAAACGAGTATAGCTCTTTTTCGTGTTCGGAAGCTGGGGCTATCTCTATACCTTTCGAGGCTTATGGGACGTTCATTTTGGTCCCAGTTCGAATTGATAAATCCGATTGGCTCTCATTCATTTTGGACAGCGGCGTTAGGTATACCCAGGTTAATGCCAAGACCGCTGAGGGTCTGGGAGTGATTCGGAAGAAAGCGATGTTGGATGTCGGGGGCGCGATTTTGACGCAAGCGGACCTGCGAGCGCCATCATTTAGCGACCTAGAAAGCGCGATAGGGCGACACGTGGACGGAATTCTTGGTTACGATCTGTTCCGCCGTTTTGCAGTCGAAATCGATTATAGGGAGCATTGTATAAAGCTGAGGGATCCCCAGACTTCCGACTATGCCGGAAAGGACTTGATCGCGATCAAAGTAAGAAACGGCGTACCGATCATGTCGGGTGAACTTGAGTTCGCAAAGGGAAAACTCATTCCGGCCAGCTTGGAATTGGATACGGGATCGACAGGTGGGCTAGATTTATATAGCGATTGGATCCAGGCGAACCATGTGATGGATATTGCTGGTCCGACCATTCGTGACTGGGGTTGGGATACTGGTGGCGAATATGAGCAGCGAATCGCCAGGTCCAAGACTTTGCGATTGGGGCAGTTGACTATAAGACAGCCAATCGTGGACTTTCCTGCTACGGCAAGGCGAGGGTCTGGACCGAAGCAAGCAGGCGGACAAGTCGGGGGACAGGTGCTACAACGCTTCAAGATAGTATTTAACTACATGCGAGGCTGGGTGATTTTGGAACCGCAAGAGGCGTTCAACATTCCTTTTGAGTGGGATATGAGTGGGGTGTTGCTTGACGCTGTCGGAGCGGATTTTTCCACATACCAGGTGTCGGGAGTGCGTGCTGACTCGCCCGCATCAGACGCAGGCCTAAAAGAAGGCGACACTTTGATCTTGATTGACGGCGTGCCCGCTAATCGCCAACGGCTGCTAGCGGTAGAAGAAATGTTTAAGCAGGAAGGCCGAGAGTTCAGTCTCCGGATTCAACGGGCTAAGGAAGAAATAGACATCAAGCTTAGAACCCGTCGTCTGATCTAGTTTTAGGTTAGTGAGGTACCTTCGATCCTTGAGCCACGTGCGATTCTTACCTGGATTGCCAATGAATATATTCGTCTTTAGGTGCCGGACTATCGAGAGGGCTTGCCCCTTTGCAGGGCTTCTACGTGTTCCTGCAATCCCGGGATACTCGGATTGAGCAGCAAAGCGTTCTGATATTCGGCAATTGCCAGGTCGCGTTGAAGGGTCAACTCATAAGCCTGGCCGAGTAAGTCATGTGCGTGTGAGTCCTTTGGTCCTGAAACGACGGCCCGCTGAAGAAAAGCGATTCCCTTGGGAAAGTTGCCTCTTTTGAGTTCTATCTCACCCGCCGCGACCTGGCTCTCATGGCCATGGAGTTGAACTGTCCACGACCCCCATCCCATAAGAACCAAAGTAGCCAGCATTACCGTTCCCCATTCCATGGCCTTCTTGCCGGATGAGGCCGCTGTGGCCAGCGGAGCGCCAAACAACAGCCCGGAGATGAGTCCGCCAAAATGGCAAACGTTGTCGATGCCCGGCAACATGCCAAACGACAGGTTGAAGATCACAAAGAAAATCAGACTGCTGAAAATCTGCCGCTTCTGGATCGCCGAAACCGAGACCTTCCCAAATTTAATTCCAGAAAGAATCGCCCCGGCGATGCCGAAGACGGCCCCTGAAGCTCCAACCTCAAGACGTCCGGGATTCCAGGCAACGCTGAGCAGTGCGCCGCCGACTCCCGTCAGCATATAAATTGCAAACGTCACGGAGCTGCCAAACAAGCGCTCTGAGAGCTGTCCCAGGCTCCACAGGCACCACAGGTTCATCGCGATATGAAAGATGCTGCCGTGGACGAAACCGGCCGTCACAAGCCGCCAATACTCACCGCTGAGTGTGTACGGGCCGAAGTTGCCGCCGGACTTCAAAAGCAAATCATCCGGAAAGCCCATGATTGAACTGATGCCGCCATTGAGCAGCATCCAAGTGAACACCGCCAGATTGATGACCATAAGAATGGACGTGGCGGGGAACTGGCTCATCATTCCGCTGGTGGCACGGCTGCGCGCACGGCTGGTCGCCTTACCGGCGCAGTTGTCGCACAGCACGGGGGACGTCCCGTCTTCGCTGACCGGGAGCTCATTTCCACATTTAAAGCATTGGGGCATAGGTGAATACAGAATAACAAACCCTTTAGCAGTCCGGCCCAGACTTTGGTGTTCAAAAAATTAAGACATTCAAAACATAAATGGAACCGGCGGACCTGGCCATGGGTAGAG
>JANXPR010000031.1 GCA_025357215.1 Acidobacteriaceae bacterium
ACGATCATCAGTTGAAGCCAATCGCTGTCATCAGTCGATGCGATTGCTGACTGGGGAACGAACTCGGTGAGAGCTATCATGGTGGCGCCGAACAAGACAACGCACAGTAGTGACAGCATGGAGTGGGCCATGTTGCGGGTCACGGTTGCCAGAGCAGCGATGGGCAGGAGAGGCATCAAGGACAACAACAGTTGCATCCACAGAATCCCAGTAATGTGGCGCGCTGGCGTAAAGCCCGCCTTCGTCATCAAGAACAACTGCGCGATCAGCAGGGGCAGGTTGACGAAAACCAGAACGAAGAGAGCCTTGGCGGCCAGTAGCTTCTTCCATTCGTAGGGCCGGGTCGTCCAGAATTGCCGGTCGCCCACCAGGGACTCGCTTTGGACCACCCTGACAATCAGGATCCACCAGGCGATGGGGAGCAGGACCTCAATCGTGGTTGTCCAAAAGCGAGCAAAGCCGATCCTAGTGTCAGGCTGCGTCCATCCATGAACTTCATGCCAAACGCGTGCCACCAACGCCGCTTGGCAAAGCGCGATCTCGCCCCAATGGTGGCGAGCGTCTTTTCGGAAAATGTTGATGATCTGGTTCATTCGCCTTGTTTCTCCTTCGAACCACGACCCGCCCTGGCCGTAGCCAGAAAGATCGACCGCAATGACATAGGCGTGAAGGTCACGTTGTGAGGTTCGCCGAATACGGTTCGGATTTCGGCGTTTGTGCGTCCAGCATCGAAACGGCTCTCAATGAAACTAACGACCGCCGCCGAAGATCTGGCTTGCATCCAAGTTGCCGGCAGCATTTGCGGCAAACTCATGGAAGCATCGAATGTGAGTTCCACTTCGCGAAATCGATCAGTCAATGCAGTCATCTCATCCGAGAAGAGTAAGGTCCCCTCTTCCAGGTAGCCTACGTGGCTGGCGAAACTTTCAATCTCGCCCAGGTCATGGGACGAAATAAGAACCGTGGCCTCCTCGGCACGCTCCAGCATGCTTTCAATTAACTCGTCGCGAACCAAAGGATCCAGGCCGGAAAATGGCTCGTCCAGAACGATTAGTTTGGGATGGTAAGCCAACGTGCTGGCCAGCGCGGCCTTCATCCGCATGCCGCGTGAAAGGTGTTTGAGCTTGCGGTCCAACGGCAAGTCAAATTTCTTGAATAGCTCGCGTTCCAGATCGCGGTCCCAGGAAGGATAAAACGGACGCAGGTATTCAAGAAAATTACCCACGGTCATCCATGAAGGCAGGTCCTGGTTCTCAGATACGTAGCCGATGGCGGTGAAAGAGCGGCCTTCAAGCTGCGTGGAGTCAGTTTCAAAGACCTGTGCGCGACCACTGGTCGGCTCCAGAATGTTCATCAGTATCTTGATAGCTGTAGTCTTTCCCGCTCCGTTGGGCCCCACCAGTGCAAAAATCGCGCCCTGAGGCACGTCCAGGTTCAACCCGCGTAAAGCTTCGACTCGACGAAACTTCTTGACCAAGTTTTCAGTTCGAATAGCTCTGCTCATCGCTTCCTACGTCCTCCTCGCTCGGGGCCCGGCAGAAACTGCTTCTCCGCCGCCCAAGCGTTTCCAATGCGTGGCAATGGATTCGATCACGTCTGGCATGCCAATCCCGAGCTTCTTAGCTTCGACAACCAATTGCTCAATCTCATAGACCAACAACTGGGCCCGCTCGGCATTACTTGAACCAGGCAATTCAGCCACCACGGTACCAATGCCTGGACGAGCTTCCAGCAGCCCAGAGGCCATCAAATGCGTTACTACCTTGTGAGCCGTATTTGGATTGATTTTGAGTTCCCTGCTAAGAGTCCGGACAGAAGGAAATGGATCACTGGGTCGCAATTGACCTGAAATGATCGCTTTTTTCGCAGCGTAAACTACCTGCTCATAAAGCGAAATGCCCGGGCGGAAATGGACTCGAAACGGGATCATCGCGCCGTACTATATCACATAGTACAGCTAGGCTGTCTACATGGAGCTTGTAGATCGGCTACGAGGTTGGTGCAGTTCTAGACCATCGCAAAATCTTTCCGCTGACAATGCACTTCAGGACACTTGACACGCGTGCGTGGGGATGAACTGTTTCGCAGTTGCTTCGCTATTAAGAATGCGGTATCCTCTGGCAGCCCTGAGGGGTGGAATGCACTCGATCTTTGAAAATCAGCCATGAGCACTTAGCCATTAGCCAAAACCAAGAATCGAACCTGCGACCCTTCAGCCGTGGGCTTGGGCTTGGACGGCCCAAGCTCCGTGCAAGCTCCGTCCAAGCTCCGTGCAAGGGCCGCGCAAGGGCCGATTTTGGGAACTCCTTTGTTTGCAACAAAAGACAAGAAAATGCCGGGTAGGGTCGGAAAATCGGGTGATTTGGTGATCGGGTGATCAGGTGATCGGGTGACCGGGTGATCGGGTGATCGGGTGATCGGAAAGGCGAAAAGCAGATTCCTCCCTTCGGTCGGAATGACAAATTCTGAACGGGCACCGCTTGGGATGCGTCCGCGTAAGTCTTTTAGATCTTGGGATGGACAGGGAGGGGTAGGGCCGCGAAAGCGGGCTGATCGCCGGGATCGCCGCAATCGCGCGTCATCGCCGAGATCGGACCCAAAAAACCCACGGGGACGAGAACAGACGCGTCTCTCCTTTTTAGGAAATAGCTTATTTCAGGAAATAACTTTTTTAGGAAGTGGCTTTTTCAGGAAATAGCTTTCGCGATTAGGTAAGCAGCACCCGCCGCCAGACCTCCGATGACCACTGTCTGCAAGCTGCTGCGTATCGGACGCGCCCCGGTAAAGCGTCCTTTTACGTAGCCAAAAATGCCCAGCGCGATCAGCGTAAAAAGAACTGAATACCAGAACGCTTCCGGAGCTGTTTTAAAGAACATGTATGGCGCCAGCGGAATAAAGCCGCCAGCAATGTAGGCCCCGGCGATGGTGGCCGCGCTGGTCAAGGCCCGCTTGGGGTCGGGCGTCTCCAGCCCCAGTTCGAAGCGCATCATGAAATCTACCCACGACGTGGGACGTTTCTGCAACGAAGCCACCAGCGGCACGGTCTCGTCTTCGGTAAGTCCGTAAGAAGTAAATATGTCGCGGGTCTCCTTGATCTCGTCGTCGGTACGGTCCACGATTTCGGATTCTTCCCGCTTGCGTTCACTGTCGTAGTGTTCAGCATCACTGCGGGCAGCAAGATAGCCTCCCAGTCCCATGGCGATGGAACCGGCGGCAATTTCCGCCAGTCCGGCTACCACAACAATGTGGCTGGAACTCACCGCGCCGGAAATGCCCGCAGCCAACGCGAACGGGACTGTCAGCCCGTCAGACATTCCAATCACAATGTCGCGGACGCGTTCGGTCCCTGTGAAGTGTTGCTCGATGTGAGGTACGGTAGGCATGGCGCTAAGGCTCCTCGGGATGCGCTTTAAGATATTCCAGCGCTTTGCGGGCTACGTCCTTTTCGCCGCTGTAACTAAGATGCTTGGTGGCGTCATCCAGCGGCAACCAATATGCGCGGCGTACCTCATGCCGCATATTTGGTTTCACGTCGTCAATCTGACCGGATTGGTACTTCATCAGGTAAAAACTGACGACTTTGAAGATCTTGGCGTTGTCTGACCATTTGCGGTTATAGACATATTTAATGTCCGCCAGCTTGGTCACCGGACGCGCCGTCAGTCCGGTCTCTTCGCTCACTTCGCGGACGGCGGCTTCCAGCGCCGTTTCGCCTGCGTCAATATTTCCCTTGGGCAAGGCCACCAGGTTTTTGCGATCGTCAGGTTCGCCGTCGCGACCCGGTTCGATCGCCGCCGCCCACCAGCGGTTCTGCATGTGCCGCAGCACCAGCGCTCCGGCGGAGAACTCCCGGACCATTTTCTTGCTGGCCTGGTTCTTGCTGCTTGTGGTCCGTTTTTTACCGGTGGTCGCGATGGCCATTCCCCTTTGTCTCTCAACGGGTCAAATAAATCCGCGCGTAAGACAATTTACCAAGGCCATGGTAGCTTGTCGCTGTTCCGCCCGTACCCCTCACGGGAAAACTAAAGTGTTACGCGCTTGTTGGCCCGCGCCGGTTGCCGGGTACACTGTGAACAGCAACTTCGGGTAATCGCTTCTCAGCAGGCAAAGATAGAAACTTTAAGGATTTAGGCTTTGAAGAATCCGCTGAACAAGATCGTACGGTCTGTCCAGGCCTTTGGCCGTGAGCTTAAGCGCCAGACGCGGACGGAATCGCCCGTGGAACAATCGGTCCGGCCCAAAATCGGTTTGGCCCTCGGTGGCGGCTTTGCCCGCGGACTGGCCCACATCGGCGTGCTCAAGGTTTTTGAGGAAGAACAGATCCCTATCGATTTCCTGGCCGGCACCAGCGTGGGATCGATGATCGGCGCCGGTTACGCCAGCGGCGTTTCTCCCACGGAGCTTGCTGAGATTGCCGTGAAAATCCGCTTCAAGGATTTTTCCCGCTGGACGTTTTCCCGCTTCGGCCTGTTCAGTAATGACAAGATGGCGGCCTTTCTGCGCGATTCCCTGCGCTGTAAAACTTTTGAAGAGCTGCGCATTCCCCTGGCCGTGACCGCCACGGACATCATCACCGGCGAGCCCGCCGTCTTTACTACTGGCGATCTGGTTGATCCTGTGCGCGCCAGCTGCGCTTATCCTGGAATGTTCCAGCCGGTAAAGATCGGCGAGCGCGTTTTGGTAGACGGACTGCTCGCGTATTCCGTTCCGGCCATTCCGCTGCGCGCGATGGGGGCTGAACGCGTGGTCGCCGTCCATCTGGCGGCCAACTGGGTGAAGCCGCGCGGACCGCGCCACGTGTTTGACGTGATTGGTCAATGCTTCTCTATCGCGCAGGACAAGATGGGAGCATCCTGGCGCTCAATTTCCGACGTGGTGGTGGAACCGGACATCGGCGAATTCAGTTATGACGATTTTGCCAGCGCGCACCAACTCGTTGCCGCCGGAGAAGCCGCCATGCGCGCCGCGCTCCCCAAATTGCGCGAATGGTTCCCGGCTACGACGGGCGAGCCACAAACAGCGGCGGCAAAAACGGTCGCTGAAGTTACCGCAAAGTAGCGCTACTGGCGGACCATGAGACGCCATCTCGTTTGACCAACCAGGACGCTTGCGCAACCACGACGATCGCTAACGAAACACCTTTAAACCCCTGTCATGTTGAGTGACTCCGAATCCGGATCAGGGCCGAGGAGGAGTCGAAACATCCCCGAGAATGCCTTGCACAACCATGCAGATCTAGGGAGTTCTCACCAGACGTTTGCAAGTTCAGGTATCTGCTGGAGCTTGTTTCACAAATACGACACGTAACTGGGCCTGACTTCAGCCATGCCGCCCCTCCATCTGGCGCACTTCCGCCAGTCCGTGATAAACAAGAGCTTGGCTGTTGAATCTGGTTTGCTTGATCAAAGAGAGGCGCCCTTTACCCATGCTTCGGCTCCTTTGTTTCACCGCACATCCTGACGATGAAGCCGGCGCCTTTGGCGGCACGCTTCTCCATTACGCTGAACTCGGCGTTGAGACTCACGTGGTCTGTCTTACCGAAGGCACCGCCGCAACGCACCGCGGTGGCGCCAGGAATGACGAGGAACTGGCCGCAATGCGTCGCCGCGAATTTGCCGTCGCCTGCCGCTTGCTCAAAGTCGGCGGTGACTCCGTGCTCGGCTACCCCGATGGCAAGCTCGACCGCCAGGATTTCTTCGCCGTGGTCGCCGACCTCGCGCGCCGCATCCGCGAGATCAAACCGCACGTCATCATGACCATGGGCCCTGAAGGCGCCATTACCGCGCATCCTGATCACTCCATGGTGTCCGTTTTTGCCACCATGGCTTTTCACTGGGCCGGACGCACCAACCGCTTCACCGATCAATTGGACCACGGCCTTACGCCGCACGTGACGCAGAAGCTCTACTACGGGACAACGCTGTTCACCATGGAAGGCCGCCAGCATGTTTCGCAGTCGCCTTCCACCGCGGTGATCGAACTGAGCCAGCACGAACGCGACACCAAAATAGAAGCCTTCAAATGCCATACGTCGCAATCGCCGCTTTTCGCCTTCTTTGAAGAGACCGTACAAAAGCGCGGACGGCTCGAACTCTTCCACCTGGCGGCTGCCTCCACGCCACGCAAAGCGGAAACTGAGCGCGATCTGTTTGCGGGAGTGGTGGAGTGAAAGACAAGTGAAAAGCTACAAAGATCAAGAAGGATTTGGTAATTGAGTAAATTGGTAATTTGGTAACTGGACTGCAAAACCGCAGCTGGTTTTCAAATTACTCAATTACTCAATTACCCAATTACGAAATCTTCGTGTTCCTTTGTGTCCTTCGTGGTTCGCGCAGTCTATTTTGCTATCGGCTTGATGATCTCGCTGAGCACGTCGGGCTTCGATTCGTCGCGGACCATGTGAACGTATTTTTCGCCGTCGTGATACGGCAGCGCATACGTCTTGAAGAAATCGCCGTTGGAGACCAGCAATTCGATTCCCGTCCCGCTGGCCTTGCCGCCTTTGAGCGCGTCCCGCAGGATGTCCGGATCGAACTTGCGGGTGTTCACCGCGACTAGCTTGCTCCCTGGAGCAATACCTGCCAGCGCTGCCGGACTTCCGGTGATCACGTCAACAATCCTGCCTTTGTCGTCCAGCAACAGACCGATAGAGAAACGCGCGTCGACCACGTTGCGCGTTTTTTCCATCTGCTTGGTGAACTCGCTCGGATTGTCGTCATAGACCAGCTTCCATCCGCCGTTCGTGATCCCGCCCAATGGCGCACCCGGACCGTACGTGTCCAGGCGGTCGCGCAGGAATTTCTTCCAGTCGTAAGGCGTGACCTGGTTCAGCGTGCTGACGACATCGTCAAACGTATAGGTCACGATCTTAGGCGGCGTATTCTGGCCGCCGTGGAAGATCCGGCAGAAATCGTTGAGTGATTTCTGTCCGTTGGTTTGCTTGCGAATCAGGGTGTCAGCTTCCAGCCAGATCAGGAAGCCTTCCGTGTAGTAATCCACACTGCGCCGCCAGCTTTCAAACTCCGGAGCGGCAGAATAGAGCAACTGCGCGGCATCGGCCGTGTCTTGCAGCGGACGCCACGAACGTCCTGGCGTATAGTCCAGCGCCGCGGCAGCTTCGGCAGCCTCGTCCATGAACTGGTCTTTCGTCCAGAGTCCGGTGCGTGCCGAAAGAATGTAGCCGATATATTCCGTCAGGCCTTCATACACCCAGAGCAAGTCGCCTTGCATGGCATCTTGATAGTTCGACGTGGCCAATCCCGCGGGACGGCGATATTTGCCGTTCCAGGAATGCGTCATCTCGTGGGGCAAAAGCCCGGCGGCCAGGATGCGCGCATCGTCATCGACCATGGCACGCTCGGCAATGCGGTCGTCGCTGCCCTGATGATGTTCCAATCCAAAGTGAGCGGTGTGGTCGCTCAGCGTGAGCATGAAGTGATATTCGTTGTAATGCCGTGCACCAAACAGCGCTCCGGTTTCCGCCACCAGCCGCTTGTAACCTTCAATCGTGGCCGCCGGCATCTGCAGCGCAGCGTCGCCATCAGACACCATGTCAATGTAATGCGGGATGGAGTCCGGCGATCCCAATGCGATGCGGCGGAAGTGCGCTCCGGCCAGCACCGGCGAATCCACCAGCATGGTAAGCGACACGGTTTTGAAATTGATGTCCTGGCCGCTCTCGCTGGCCACCGGAAGCGGCGTTCCGTAGTGCCATCCGGCGGGAAGCTTCAAGGATGCCGTTACCTGTACGTCATCCGATTTGGCTCCTTGCGGATAGAGGATGACCTGGTTCCAACTCAGCATGTCCAGTTGCGTGGTGGCCGATGCCCCTGACGAAAATCCTTCCGGCGGCGCGGGCATCACCAGATCAAGCTTGGCATCCAGCGTGGTTGTTCCCGCCGGCACGGTCAGGTGGAAAGTGAACATGTCAGACAAATCGCGCTGCCACGCCAGACGCTGCGATCCGGCAAAGAAATGCAGTCCGGTCACGTCGGTGATGGGGCCCGTCGGGCCGTGCTCGCCGGGGATCCATTTGGGATAAACCAAAACCAGCGGGCCAGGCGCAACGGGAATCTGCATTTGTGCGTGCAGAATTTTTTCTCCGGCGTGCGTTGCATCAACCATTAACTTGATGGGCAGGGCAGGAGCCGCGGGTGCAGCCGCTGGAGCCGGCTTTTTCTTTTGGGCCAATCCGTTCGGCGTGAAACCTGCAACCAACAGCAGTAAACATGAAAATGAAAGAAGACCAGTGCGTTTCAGCATAGACATTTGTGTGTTTATCTCCGCGAGGCGATAAGACTAAAGAAGCGCACGCGGGAACGCAAGAGTCAGTGAATACGATGATGACTATTTCAGGCCTACGGCTTTAGGATCGACGCCAACTGATTTCAGCCGCTTGTTCTGTAAAGCTGTGTACGCTTGCTGGGCGTTGACCATTTCTTCGCCACGCGAATTCGCCAGCCTGATCTTTTCGTTAAGCTCGTCCATAACTTTATCGTCGTAGACACGCAACTCTCCGCCCTCAATCTTCAGGACCGATTGATGTGCGGTCGTATAGCGATAAAGGTCGTCCACCGCATCAACCCACGACTTTGCTGCCTGGATATATCCGTGGCGTCCCTCTTCCGGCTCCGCCATGATCGCGTCAAAAGACTTTAGTAAGCCAGCACGTTGCGCGGGTGGCCAGTCGCCGGTTTCAAACGTGTGCCGCAACTTGATCATGGATTGGTCGGCCTGCGCGCTGTGTTCCTGCTCCAACGCCGAATACGCCTCAAGCTCGCGCACCGCATCGGCAGCCGTTACGGGATCAGCCAGGGATTCCTGCGTCATCAGTTTCTTGATCTTGTTCTGGTCTACTTTGTTCGCGGCCGCCATAAACGCGCGGTTCCCTTCAATCCTTTCACGAAACTGAGTGCGTAAAGCATTTTCCAGCGCGCGCTGCCTGGGGAAACGGGACTCGCGTACGGGCTGCGCCCCGGTAGCCTCTCTGACCAGCCGGTTCACATACTGTTGCGGAGTTTCATTCTGTTGCGCCTCGGAATCCAGGCTGAACAGTGGAGCGAAGGCGATTATCGCGAGAAGACAAAGCGTCGCTCGGAGTTGCACTCGACGGGTAACAAAGTTTGTTGGGTTCATTTCTTACTTTTCTTCTTTCCTGATTGGTCTTCGCCCAACTGGCTGTTGGCGCTGGCTAGCAGCGTATCGAAAGCTTCTTTGGCTGTCATCTCTTTCGTCCGGCCCTTGTTGTTCTTGAATTTGTGCTCGGCTCCGCAGGTGCGGCAGCGAGTCTTGAGCACATCTTCGCCCATCATGGACACCACGGAATGGTCGGTCGTCCGTTTGCATCGCGCGCAGTGATCGTCAATGTCATCGCCGAGTCGCATAAGTCTCCTTCGTAGGTTATGCCAGTGGTTCCAGCTTGGCGGTAAAGTGCCGCAGGAACGGAGCGCCGGAAACCAATTTGAGTCCCTTAATTTTTTGCCGCCGCTGCCAGACCTCCAGAATCACTTCCACAACGTAGTCGATATGGCTCTGCGTGTAGGTCCGTCGCGGGATAGCCAGGCGCACCAAATCCATGCGCGCGGCCTGATCAAACATGAGCGTGCCAATTTCCACGGAACGTATCCCGCCTTCCAGATAGAGTTCGTTGGCCAGCGCCACGCCGGGAAACTGCGCCCGCGGGACGTGCGGCAGAAACGCGCGCGCATCAATATATATTGCGTGTCCGCCGGGCGGTTGGACAATCGGCACACCCTGATCGGAAATATGTTTTCCCAGGTAGGCGGTAGACGCGATGCGGTAGCGTAGATAATCTTCGCTCAACGCTTCCTGTACTCCGATGCCTACGGCTTCCAGGTCACGACCGGCCAATCCGCCGTATGTAGGATAGCCTTCCGTCAGAATCAGGAGATTTTTTTCCTGCTGCGCAATTGCGTCGTCATTGGTGCACAGAAAGCCGCCGATGTTGGCCATGCCGTCTTTCTTCGCGGACGCGGACATGGTGCAACCATCACCCAGTTTGAACATCTCCTGGGCAATTTGCTTGGGCGATTTGCCGGCGAAGCCCGGTTCGCGCAGCTTGATGAAGTAAGCGTTCTCGGCGAAGCGGCACGCGTCAAAATAAAGCGGAATGCCGTGCTTGTGGCACAGTTCGCTCACCGCGCGCGCGTTGGCCATGGAAACAGGTTGTCCGCCGCCGGAGTTGTTGGTCACGGTGAGCATCACCAGCGGGATGCGTTCGCGCCCCACGCGGGCGATCGTTTGCTCCAAAGCCGCTAGGTCCATGTTTCCCTTGAAGGGATGCTGGTCAGCAGGATTTTTGGATTCCGCACACGGAATGTCCAAAGCTTCCGCGCCTACGAACTCAACGTTGGCGCGCGTGGTATCAAAGTGCGTGTTGTTCGGGACCACGTCGCCCTTCTTGCACATCACGCTGAACAGAATGCGTTCGGCCGCACGGCCCTGGTGTGTGGGGATCACATGGCGGTAGCTGAAGATATCCTGAACCGAGTCGCGAAAGCGGGTAAAGCTGGGACTGCCCGCGTAACTTTCGTCGCCACGCATTACGCCCGCCCACTGCTCGGTGGACATGGCGCCGGTGCCGGAGTCGGTGAGCAAATCAATCAGCACGTCATTGGACGCGAGCAAAAACAAGTTGTATCCCGCCACTTGCAGGAGTTTTTCGCGCAGCTCGCGGGTGGTCCAGCGGATGGGTTCAACGCTCTTGATCCGGAAGGGTTCAATAATTGTGTGAATCGGCATGTAAATGGTCATTTTGCCGGAAAGACAGGCCGTGTGTCTGCCTTATTTGTGATTAAATTTGTAGAGTGATGAGAAACACTTTGCCCACGCCCAGAAAAACACTAAGAAAAACGGCACGAACCTGGGGGCCCTTGATGAACCTCTGCTCGGCCACCATCCTTGCGGCACTGTTTCTGGCGCTCGCAGTTCCAGCATCTGCGTTCGCGCAGAATCCCGCCGCTGAAGCGCAACCTTCTGGTCCTCCCAAGGACCAGACAGAAGCCGCGGACTATGCCAACGCCAAAAAAGTTGCCGATCCCACACGCCGCGCGGAAGCCCTGGAAGCGTTTGTGAAGCGTTATCCCAACAGCAGCGCGAAAATCTTAGCCCTGGAATGGGCGGTGAACGCATACCATCAGGCGGGCAATGGCGCCAGAACACTTGAACTTGCTCGCCACGTGCTGGGTGAACAGCCGGAAAGCGTGCGCGCCATGGCAGCTTACGTCCAGCAAGCGCGCGCCATGGGCGACCAGGGCCCGGACGATGCCCGCGAATTCGCCATGCAAGGCCTGCCCGCCCTGGCCGCGTGGCAGAAACCGTGGGACCTTACGCAAGACGATTTTCTCCGCCTGCAATCAGAAATGACCGGCACGTTCACCAGCGCCATCGCCTATTACGCCATGATTGGCCGCGATCTGGGTACAGCCCGTATGTATTTCCAGCAGGCGCTGCTCTCTGATCCCATGAGTCTGGAAGACAATTACTCGCTTGGTTTGGTGGATATTGAGATGCAGCCGATCGACCCCGTTGGGTTCTGGTACATCGCCCGCTCCATTCATCTAGCCAAAGCCGCCAAGAACGGCGGTGACAGCTTTATTGCCAGCTACGCACGCTTAAAGTACGCGCAGTTCCACGGTGACATGCAAGGCTGGGACGAGATCGTAAAACGCGCGGCCAATCAAACCACGCTGCCCGAAGATTTCACGGTGCCGCAGAACGCGCCACCAGCAGCGCCGGACAATCCGCAGGAGTAAGCGTTACGGCGCGGTATTCTGTCCGCTCACGCTTGCTGGCGGATGACTGGCAAACCATCCCAGCAAGCGAGCTTCAAACTCCTGGTGCGCTGCCGTCCAGGCCAAAGTATGCCCGGCATTGGGGACTATCCAAAGTTGAACGTGATTGGGCGCGGACGCGGCAATCAATAGTGCGTGATGTGTGTTGATCGTGGCGTCTTTTTCTCCGTGGATCAGAAACACGGGGACGGAAGAGTTTTTCACTGCGTCCAGCGGACTGGCTTTCAACAGGTCCACATCGTAACGTAGCTTCGAATAAATCACAGCCGTTTCAATCACTGGAAGGCCAATCGTTTTTCCAAACCATGGCTTCATGTGGAAGGGATCCGACACGCGCTCGTAGCTCATTTCCTTTGCCGTGGAAAAGGAACTTTCAACAGCCACGGCACAATACCGCGGCTCCGTAGCCAGGGATTGCAACATGAGCGCA
>JANXPR010000036.1 GCA_025357215.1 Acidobacteriaceae bacterium
GTGGTGGGCGACGGTTCAAGCTCACCACGGAGGCACGGAGGCACGGGGAAACCCAAAGCCAGAGTGAAACCCAAACCAGCAGAGTCCAAAGCCCGCGTGACGGTTAAGAGACCGGCTGCGAAGAGACAAATTGCAAAGAGAAGCCGTTAGATGCCTGTCACGTTTCGCATCCCGAGTTACCTGGCGGCCTTTGCGGATGGCCAGAGCGAGATCGCAGTCAGCGGTTCCCCGCGGACGGTGCGCGAGGCCCTGGAAGCCCTGTGGCGATTACATGCCGGGCTGCGCGACCGCGTGGTGGATGAACAAGGTGAAGTCCGCCAGCACATCAATATTTTCGTGGGGAAAGACGCGATCCGGTTTGCCGATGGTCTGGCGACCGCGGTGCCCGATGGCGCGGAGATCATGATCGTGCCGGCGGTAAGCGGAGGATAAGCTAGGATGCGAGGCGAACGGCCTTTTCGATGGCCTGAGGAAGCCTGACTGGCAAGAAATAATCCGAGGGATAGAGATAGTCCTCGCCGGATTCGTCCACAACGCGAATCAGGCCAGCTTTATCAGCTGTTTTGTCAGGGACCGCCGGATAAAGCTTCCGGAGTTCAAGCGACGCCGGATAATCATCATTCTTGACGCACACCACGTACCGAGAAGCAGAGTGTGGGCGCTTCTTAGTCAATGAGCCGTTTGATCTTAATTTCTTTTTTGCCGATTCCGTGCGCTTCATGTTCTGAACGTGTCGCCCCTACAGGGCTCGTCAATTCTTGCATTCAACCCACACTCACGGCTTCGCATTCGCTCGCCTGAGTGTAGGCTAACCTCTCGTCGCGCCTACGGCGCTCCACCCTCGTCGGGGGATGCTTCCTCGCCTAACATGTCAGCGGTTTCTTATTTCCCGTCTTGCCGCTTGCAGTTCGTCTCATGCCAGCTACGAATTTCGCTGCAATCGAACTTCTACTTCAGCGGCGTTCCAGCGCCTTCAAACACTTTGCTTACGCTGCTGCGGCCCACGGAGTAAATCACAAAGCTTTTCTGGTCGAAGTCATATTGGCGGAAGACGAGTTCACCGGCGCCATCGCCGTCCACGTCCGCGGCGTCGATCAGTTCCAGGCGCGGAGCAACGTCGAGTCTCGAGGAATCGGCGATGCTGGCGGCCAGGCGTTGCGGATTGCCGTCAAAATCCATGCGCGCGATGATCGCGATATAGCGGGTTACCGGCTGCGCTTTCGTGGAAGACGGACCGGGGATTTCAGCGGTTAGCACGAGCACCGCGTCATTCGTCAGGTCAAGATCGAAGCCGCGAATGGCCACGTTCTTGAGCGAGCTTTCCGTGAGGGCCGGTTTTTCCTTGGGAAGTTGCGCCAGGGCCAGCTTGCGCATTTTCGAATCAACCTGGGCTTTCTCGCCGGGCTTCCAGGGAAAATCAAACGAGCGGGTGTCAACGATCTGGTCGTCAGACACGGCCATAAGCAAATGCGTTCCTGGTCCGAGATTTGGGGTATTCTGCAATTTTCCAGAGTTCTTGGACTGCTCACCTGATCCGCGCCGGATGACCGGACGGTCGCTGTCTGGCTGAGGCGGAGGTTCCGGCTGCCCGCTTCCCGGCCGCTTCAGAATTGGACGGTCTTTGTCCGGTGCAATCGTTGGTTGCGAGGAAACAGAAATCGGCGTGGGAGTGGGAGAAGGCGACGACGATGCCGATGCTGGCGACGATGTCGATGCCGATTGGGGCGAACCTTGCGGTGAAAGCGTTGGCTCCGGCGCGCTGCCGGGACGATGCAGGATTGGGCGATCGTCGGCGGGCGTGGGCGTTGCTGTGGGCGTGGGTGTTTCCGCGGGACGCACGGCTTGCCAGTTGCCGTAGGCTATCCACGAACCTTGCTTCGCGGCGTTCGAGACCGTGACATAACCCATGGGCACGCCGGTCTTCTGAACTTCATAGACCACGCCATCCTGCACGGCCATGGGACGAGGCGTAGCCTTGTAAATGCTGGCATCGTTGAAGCGGCCTTCGTCCAATATGGCAATGGGGATGATCTGGGCTTTGGTGTTGCCGGCGGCATCGGTGTTTATTTCCAGCAAGGCGGTGGCGCGCAGCTTGTGGGCCTTGCGGCGTTGCGCCAGCAACAGCGATCCGGCGGCAACCAAGCACGCCAGAGAAAGCAGCAGGCTGGCCTGAAAACTTCTTCTGCGATATAAATTCATTTTGGGTTAGATGAGTCTTTTCCCGATTCTCAATGGAGAAATATGCAAATTAATGATAAAGCCCCGGAGTTCAGTCTGGCCAATGAAGACGGCGAGAATATTACGCTGAAAGACCTGCGCGGCAAAAACGTGGTCCTGTTCTTCTACCCCAAAGCCAACACGCCGGGTTGAACGCTGGAAGCGTGCGGGTTCCGCGACGCATTCAAAAAGATCCAGAAAGCTGGGGCGGTGGTGCTGGGCATTTCTCCGGACAAGCCATCCGCGCAGAAGAAATTCAAGGATAAATACGACCTGCCGTATTCGCTGCTGGCGGATACCGAGAAGGAAGTTGCCAAAAAGTTCGACGTCCTGAAGGAAAAAAGCATGTACGGACGCAAGTACATGGGCATTGAGCGGACCACGTTCGTGATCAGCCCGGAAGGCAAGATCAGCGGGATCATTACCGGCATCAAGCCGGACGAACATGCGGCGGCGGTGCTGGCGGCGCTGAAATAAGTGGCGCTCAAACTCTACTTCACTGTGAGAGTGCCGCCCCTACGGGGCTCGCATCGTTTTTGTTATGCGTACCCAGGCCTCACGGCCTGGGCTACCCTTGTTCCGCGCCTCCGGCGCTGAGGCGAGACAGGAAACGCTTACTTCGATCCGGTCAGGGTGAACGTGAAGACGCTTTCCGCCGGAATCACTGCTTCTTTCTTTCCGGTTGCGGCCGCGCCCGCCGTTCCCGCTCCAGCGCCGGCTCCAGCTCCAATGGCTGCGCCTTTGCCGCCGCCCACCAGGCCTCCGATCAGCGCTCCGCCGGCCGCGCTTCCGCCGATCTTGGCGGCATTGCTTGTGGTGTGGCTTTTACCGGTCTTGCTGATGCGGGTGCTGTAGACCGGATCGCCCTTGATGGAAGTCAGGCGGATGGAAATCTGTCCGGGATTGTGCAAGCGTCCGCTGGGCTTAACGTACGTGACCTTGCCTTTGACGGGGTCACCGGCTTTGGCCAGAGTCTTGCCTTTTACGACGATATCGTGAGTAAGAGTTCCGCTCCAGCCTTCTTCCTTATGGGCCGTGCCGGAATTGAGTGTGCTGTTCAGGCGAACGGTCACGTGCGTGCCGCTGGGGAATTCTCCGGCAACCGCCGTCGCCTGGAAAAAGGTGAGAGCCAAGAACGAGAGGACCATCGCGGCAGAAATTCTGCGAATCTTCATAATCTTGCGTACACTCCTTGGTTGATCGCAAATTGGGAATCTTGGGCCGGACGGGAATTCCGGTCTTGCGAAACAGATTTTAACTGCGCAATGGCCTTGAAAAACGGACAGCTTGTGCACGGAGGTGACGTGGTGCGTTGGTACACGGTCGTAGTTCTTTTGGGTTCGCTCCTGAGTCTTAGCCAAGCCAGAGCGATTCAATCCAAACCAAGTCAAGCCAAAGCAGGCGCACCCGCGCCTTCGGCAGGCTCCGCCGCGTTGCATCAGATGTTTACGGCTGAGTGGGACCACGAAATGCAGCAGGACCCGGAACAGGCGTCTGAGCTGGGCGACCGCCGCTGGAACACCCAATGGATGGACGAAAGCCCGAAGGCGTTTGCAGCGCGCTACCAGCATTTCCAGGAGGTGCTGAAGAAACTTGCGAACTTGGATCGCACAACACTCCCAGGCGCCGACCAATTGAACTACGAGTTGTTCAAGAAACGTCTGGAAGATCGAAGCCGAGTCTATACGTCCGGCTGGTACATGATGCGCTTCAACCAGCGCGAAGGCATACAGACTGCCGACGGACTGGCCGACGGGTTGCGTTTTGAAACGGTGCAAGATTATGACGACTGGCTGGCGCGCCTGAAGAATTTTCCGGCGCACATGGACCAGGTGATCGCGCTGCTGCGCCTGGGGATCAAGGAGCACATGGTCCATCCCAAGGTGATCATGCAGCGGATACCCGCGCAGATCGACCGGCAGATTGTGGCTGATCCCACGCAGAGCGGGTTTTACAAGCCGTTTGCGGATTTTCCCAAGAGTATTTCCTCCGCCGACCAGCAACGCTTGCAGCAAGGCGGACGCGAAGCCGTGGAAAAGCAAATCATTCCGGCGTTCCGCAAATTCAAGGACTTCTTTGCCGCCGAATATTTTCCAGCTTGTTATGACCAGGTAGGTGCGTGGCAGTTGCCGCGTCATGACGAGCTCTACGCCTCGCTGATCCGCCACTACACAACAACAAATCTCACCGCTGACCAGATCCACGAAATCGGCTTGAAGGAAGTGGCACGCATCCGGGCGGAGATGGAACAGATCATGCAGCGGACCAGCTTCAAAGGTACGCGCGAAGAGTTTTTCAAATTTCTCCGTACCGATCCGCAATTCTTTTACAAGACGCCGGAAGACTTGCTCAATGGCTACAAGGCGGTGGCCAAAACCGTTGATCCCAACCTGGTGAAAGTGTTCCGCACGTTGCCGCGCGAACCCTATGGCGTGAAGGCCATCCCGGACGTTGCGGCACCGGACACCACGGCTGCGTACTACGGCCAGGGTGCGGCGGACGGCTCGCGAGCCGGAACCTACTGGGTTAACCTTTATAAGCCTGAGTCCCGGCCCAAGTGGGAAATGATGGCGCTTACGCTGCATGAATCCGTCCCCGGACACCATTTGCAGATCGCCCGGGCGCACGAATTGGGCGAACAACCGCAATTCCGCCGCTTTGGCGACTACACCGCGTTTGTGGAAGGCTGGGCACTGTACGGCGAATCGTTGGGCGAAGAGATGGGGCTTTATGACGATCCGTACTCCAAGTTTGGCCAGTTGACCTATCAGATGTGGCGCGCCGTTAGGCTCGTGGTTGATACCGGCATGCACAGCAAACATTGGACGCGCGACCAGGCGATCCAGTACTTCATGGACAATGCGCCGAAAGCCGAACTGGACATTGTGAATGAAATCGACCGCTACATTGCGTGGCCAGGACAGGCGCTGGCTTACAAGATTGGCGAATTGAAGATCAAAGAGCTGCGCGCGCGGGCGAACAACGAACTTGGCGCGAAGTTCGACCTGAAGGGATTTCACGATGTGGTGCTGGGCTCTGGTCCGGTGCCGCTGGATCTGCTGGAACGAAATGTGGACCGGTGGGTGCTGGAACAGAAGACGGTTGAACAGAAAACGGTTGGACAGAAAAACGACCTGAAGCGTAAATGAAGATTTCTTCTTTAGTAGCGTAGAGGTTTTTTCCATGGACTCGTCGGTTGGGCACATTTCGTTTTCGTCAGTACTAAAGGCGCGGGAAGTGCTGCGTCCGTATTTGCCGGTGACCCGGCTAGTGAAAGCGCCGTCGTTATCTCGGCTCAGCGGCAGCGCGGTGTATTTGAAACTTGAGAGCGAACTGCCTACGGGATCGTTCAAGCCCCGCGGCGCGATTTACGCGTTGTCGGTGGCCATGGACCGCGAGAAAATCCGCGAAGTAGTGGCGTGCAGCACGGGGAACCACGGAGCAGCGGTAGCTTTTGCCGCCAAGCTGTTCAATATTCCCGCAAGAATCTTTCTGCCTGAGAATCCAAACCCAGCCAAGCGGCAAAACATCGCCAACCTGGGCGCGGAGATCGTGGAGCGCGGCAGAGACGGCAGCGAAGCGTTCGAGCACGCGTCGGAGTATGCGCAACGGAAAGATACCTTCTTTCTCAACGACGGCACAGACCCTGATCTTCCGGCTGGTCCGGCGACGATTGCCTGCGAGATTTTGGAACAGCTTCCCGCGGCGGAAACGATCATTGTCCCGATGGGCGATACGTCTCTGATCCGAGGCATTGCGGCTGCGGCCAAACATCTTTCGCCGCGAATCAAGATCATCGGCGTGCAGGCGGAACAGGCGCCTTCGTACTACTTGTCGTGGCAACAGAAGCGCGTGGTGCCAACTGACACGTGCAACACCATTGCCGATGGGCTGGCTACGCGGTCGCCACAAGAGCATAACGTGGCAGAGATTGTCGATCTGGTGGATGACGTAGTGCTGGTAAGCGAAGAGCAAATGCTGAGCGCCGTCCGCGATCTGCTGCTCGAGGAACACGTGGTCGCCGAGCCCGCTGGCGCCGCGGCCACGGCGGCGTTGCTGAAAACCCCCGTGCCCGGGAAAAATGTCGTGCTGCTGATGACCGGAGCCAACGTGGCGCCGGTCGTTCTGCAAGCAGCGCTGGCCGCGAGCAAGTAAGCCAGGAAAATATAGAAAGGACATACGCGGATTTGAAGTCCACAAGGTCAGAGAGTTCGGCTTCATCCGCAAAAATCCTTTCGCGTTCTTTCTTCAATCGCGACCCTCGCGTGGTGGCGCGGGCGTTGTTGGGAAAGCTGGTCGTCCGCAAGATGGGGCGAAAAATTCTTGCCGGACGAATTGTCGAAGTAGAAGCGTATCTTGGCGCCGATGATGCCGCCGCGCACTCCGCCGCGGGACGCACCGAGCGCAATGAAGTGCTGTGGGGACCTCCGGGCTATGCTTACGTTTATTTCATCTACGGAATGTATTTCTGCCTGAATTTTTCCTGCCTTCCAGACGGCCAAGCTGGCGGCGTGCTGATTCGTGCCCTGGAGCCGGTGGAAGGGATTGAACAGATGGCGAAAGCGCGTGGCTTCAGCAACAAAAAATTCACTCCCGCGTTGCTTCGCGATCTGCAAAAGCTCACCACCGGCCCAGGACGCTTGTGTGACGCGTTGGGAATTACGCGCAATCGCGACAACGGGAAAGACATGGCATCGCCAAAATCGGATTTGCAAGTTCGCGACGACTGCTTTCGCGCGAAGCAGATTGCCGTCACGCCGCGCATCGGCATTAGCAAATCCGCGGAAAAGCCTTTGCGGTACGTGATAGCGGGAAACAAGTTCGTTTCGAAAACGTAAGCGCAACGGACCTGTGAACCACAGCGAAACCCTCAGCGTAGAGACGTAGCACCGCTACGTCTCGTTTTACGGCCGGATTCTAAGATGCCGCTTTTTGAGACGTGGCATGCCACGTCTCTACGATTAGATTTTAGTTCGGCCGGTTGTCATCACTGCGTCGGCAGCACCACGTTGTCAATCAACCGCGTGATTCCCACGTACGCCGCTACCGCGACCAACACGCCTTGGCATACATCGGCCACGGGTTCCAGCGTTTCCGGATTCACGATCACAAAATAATCAAGCTTGACCGCAGGCTCTGCTGCCATTACCTCTTTGCCCGCGGCGATGAGTTTGTCTGAAGACTTTTCTCCGCCCGCCGTCAACTCCTGCACGCGCTGTAACGCCCGGCTCAGCACCAACGCCTGTTTGCGTTGCTCGCCTTGCAGGTATACGTTGCGCGAGCTCATGGCTAGCCAGTCAGCTTCGCGGACGATAGGACACACCACGATCTCCACATCGAATTTCAAATCGCGGACCATCTTGCGGATGTTCGCCGCCTGCGCCGCATCTTTCTGGCCGAAGTAAGCCGCGTCCGGCTGGACGATGTTGAACAGCTTCGCCACCACCGTGGTCACGCCGCGAAAATGTCCGGGACGGGAAACGCCGTCGAGCTTGCCGCTCAGAGTTTCTACCTCCACCCACGTCGCCGCGCCTTGCGGATAGATTTCTTCCACCGACGGAAAGAACAAGTAGTCGGTCTTCTCCGCGGCCAGCATGGCGGAATCTGCGTCGAGAGTCCGCGGATAGCGCGTGAAATCTTCGTTCGGACCGAACTGCGTCGGGTTTACGAAAATGGAAACGACCACCACGTCGCACTGCGTCCGCGCCGCGCGGACCAGCGACAGATGTCCTTGATGCAGCGCGCCCATCGTCGGAACAAAACCCACGCGCTTGCCGAAGCGATGCGCTTGTTTGCTGAGAGCAGTGAGTTGAGTGGCGGAGAGAATCGTTTGCATAAGAAGAAACAATTACAGTTGGCTCTCAGTAATCAGCAGCAAAACAAAGTGTCGCACCCTACGGGGCTCACAATCTTTGTGCAAGCTACCCAGGCCTCACGGCCTGGGCTACGCTCACTTCGTTCGCTGTCGCGCCTACGGCGCTGCTGCATGATTGGCGACAGCAGATCACGGATTCTTTTGCATTTTCGAGAAGCAACAGACAGACAGTTGGCTACGGCTCCGGCTAGGTGCTAGCGGCTAGTTGCTATCTCGCATACGCTTTCAGCTGTCTCCTGCGCAGAATCGCGTCCAGTTCCTCGCGGGTTTCTTTGGGCAAGTGGTAGCTCTCGTCGTCGCTGGGATAGCCGCCGGCCTCGACATCACTCTTGAACTGCCGGACGGCGTTGCTGATCAGCGCCGCGGCGTCGCCATAGCGCCGGACGAATTTTGCCGGAGGCGCAAACGTCAGCCCCAGAATGTCATGCAGCACCAGCACCTGGCCATCGCAATCCGGACCGGCGCCAATGCCAATCGTCGGACACTTCACTTCTTTGGTGATCATCGCGGCAACTTCGCGCGGCACGCCTTCCAGCACCATCGAGAACACGCCGGCTTGGTCGAGCGCAATAGCGTCTTTGATCAACTGCTCCACGCCGGCCAGGTCTTTGCCCTGCACGCGATAGCCGCCCATCTTGTTTACCGACTGCGGGGTCAGGCCGATGTGGCCCATCACGGGAATCTCGGCGTCCAGCATGCGGCGGACGAGCGACACGCGTTTGTCGCCGCCTTCCAGCTTCACCGCTTCCGCGCCAGACTCTTTCACAAAACGCACGGCATTGCGGACGCCTTCACGGTCGTCCCCCTGATAGGTGCCAAACGGCATGTCGGCAATCAGCAGCGCGGAGCGCACCCCGCGCCGCACGGCACGCGTGTGGTGCAGCATCTCGTCCAGCGTAACCGGCAGCGTGCTGTCATAACCCAGCACCACCTGCGCCAGCGAATCGCCCACCAAGATCATGTCAATCCCGGCTTCATCCACCAGGCGGGACGTCGAGTAGTCATAGGCCGTCAGGCAGGTAATCTGCTCGTGGCGCTGTTTCTTGGCTTCAATTGTGAGAGTGGTAATTTTCGGACGGCCGCCGACAGACGGGCCTCCGTTGAACGAAGTGATGCTCATTGTGCCTCCAGTGCAGTTCGGGGAATCCCCGATACCACCTGTCACCGCGTTGGATGCGGCGAGTCGTATTCTAGACCTACTTTATCGGCTTGACCAGCAAAACCCGTAATTTCCCGATCTCCCTGCGGTAACCCCTTTTGGACCCATATAGACTTTTTTTGCCTGACAGCCGATCCTCGGTGTTCCTCCGTGGTAAAAGGGGTTCTTGCATTTCCGATCACGGCGATGTCGTGCGATGTCGGCGATTGGCCAGCTTCGCTGGCCCCTCCCCCTTGATCCCAAGATCTAAAGCACTTACGCGCCGCATCCCAATCCGTGCTCGTGTGGCGCAGCCGCCCTCGGCTGCGGGTTTTTCTTTCCTCACAGTGTCAAGGTATGTCCCCGGTCTGTACTATGGAAGCCTCATTTCCAGAATTGTCATTCCGTCGGGAGGAATCTGCTTTTGCCTCTTCCGATCACGGCGATGACGCGCGATTTCGGCGATCACGGCGATTGGCCAGCTTCGCAGGCCCCTCCTCCTTGATCCGGTGATTATATACCTGTTACACTGCCCTTTTTATGGTGCATAATTGCAATTGCCGTGACAGGGCTTTTAAGTACTTATGTTGTAAGGGGGGTAATCGGACATTCGGTCAAGCTTGCCAAACAAGCTGACATGGTAGC
>JANXPR010000059.1 GCA_025357215.1 Acidobacteriaceae bacterium
CCGCAAGGTCCCCATTCTTGCGCCACGTGGCAAACTCCTTGATCGCGATGGTCAGATCATCGTGGACAACTATCCTTCTTTCTCCGCGTTGCTGCTGCGCGACCAGATGCGTGACTTGAATGCTGACGCGCAGAAAATCGCCGACGGTCTGCATCTCCCGGTGGAAGAAGTCCTGGACAAGATCCGCCGCTACAATCTGCAGCGCAAGCCTACGTTCGAACCCATCATCATCAAGGACGACATTACTCCCGACGAACTCGCCTTCATTGAATCCCACAAAGACGAGTTTCCTGAACTGGAAACCTTGATGATCCACCGTCGCTTGTATCCCAAGAACGGATTCATGGCGCATCTGATCGGATACGTGGGTGAAGTCAGCGAAGACATGCTGAACTCGCCCAAGTTTGAGGTTTACCAGCGCGGTGACATCGTGGGCCAGTCCGGCGTTGAACTGGAGTACAACGATCTGCTGATCGGCAAAGACGGTTCGCGTAAGGTGCTGGTGGACAGCAAAGGGAAGGAAGTCGGCCGCCCTAAAGATCCTCTTACGCCAGCGGTGCCCGGACACAAACTCAAGCTCACCATCGATATTGATTTGCAGAAGGCCGCGGAACAGGCGCTGGAAGGGAAGAACGGCGCCATTGTCGCCATGGACCCGCGCAATGGCGAGATCCTGGCCATGGTCAGCCGTCCCACGTTTGATCCCAACGATTTTGCCGTGCGTATTTCTCGCGATGAGTGGAGCAAGCTAATCAACGATCCTGCAAAGCCGCTGTTGAATAAAGCGATTCAGGCGCAAGTGGCGCCGGGTTCGGTCTTCAAGATCATCATGGCCACCGCGGGCATGCAGGAAGGCGTTGCCCAGACCCTGAAGGTGAACTGCCAGGGCGGAGGTCTGTTCTTTGGCAGTTATCACGAATGCTGGATCAAGCACGAACCGCAACGCGCCCACGGGGCTGTTGATATTTCCAAGGGCATCTACCAGTCGTGCGACGTTTTTTTTTACACGCTGGCCGAGCGCCTGGGCATCGAGAAGATTGCCAAGTGGGCCGGGGCCATGGGCATTGGTAAAAAGACGGGCATCGATCTTCCCAATGAAGTCAGCGGCATCATGCCGTCAGAAGAATGGAAGATGAAAACTTTCCGGCAGAAGTGGTACGCCGGTGAAGTTGTTTCCGTCGGCATCGGACAGGGTGCGGTGGCGGTAAGCCCGATTCAAATGGCGCGGACCATCGGCGGCATCGCCATGGGCGGAACGTTTTTCCGGCCGCACGTAGTCAACACGGACGATTTACCCAAAGAGTTCAAGAACATCGCGCAGTCAGACGTTCCGGAAGTTGTGCGTGTGCCCCTTGATCAGAAAAGCTGGCTCACCATCACTGACGCGATGGCCAATGTGATCAGTCCTATTGGTACCGCCAACGCTTCTCACCTGCAAGGCATCGATTTTGCCGGCAAGACTGGTAGCACGCAGTTGGTGAGTCACGCATTCCTGGAAAGCCACGGGCTGAAGGCCAAGAACTTGAAAGCTGAATACCGCGGCAACGGCTGGTTCGCTGGTGTAACTCCTCGCCGCAATCCGGAAGTGGTGGTCGTGGTCTTTTTTGAAGGCGGCGAACACGGCCCGCTCGCGGCTCGCATTGCCGCGCAGGTAATCAAAGCCTTCGTCGATAAGCAACGCCGCGTCCGCAACAACCAGATGCTGTTTAGCGACAAAGCGGATCCCGGTTCGGTGCCGATTGCCGGAGTCTGGAATTTCCCCAGCATCGGCGAACAGCATCCTGATCCGTCAGAAGCCGAGGACCATCTTCAGGGGGGAACCTTCCTGGTAAAGGTCCCCAAAGCAAAGCCGTTCCACACGAATTTGCGTCCCGTCGCGGTCGGCGCCGCCGGAGCCGACTGATGCGGCGGATGATTTCCTTTCGGGACTTTGACTGGGTCCTCCTGCTCTTTGTCCTGATCATTTGTTCGCTGGGCGTGCTGGAAATCTACAGCACCACGGCGGGAACCAAGTTTGCCGGAGCGCACATCCGGCAGATCTACTGGATCATGGGCGGGCTGTTCCTGATGTTCATGGTCAGCATGATTAACTACCAGCTTCTTCTGGAAAATGCCCACTGGTTCTACATCGCCGCCGTGATGGGCTTGCTGTGTGTGGCCTTGTTCGGCAAAAAATATTTGGGCGCGCGCCGCTGGATCCAACTCCCCGGAGGCCAGCATTTCCAGCCTTCGGAGTGGGTAAAGCTGGTGCTGATCATCGCCCTGGCCAAGTATTTCAGTGATGAAAATGATCGTGACGCGCAATTCGGTGATGTGATCAAAGCCGGACTGATCGTGCTCGTTCCCATGGCGTTGGTCCTTCGCCAGCCGGACATGGGCACCGCGCTCACGTATATTCCCGTCGCCATTATCGGTTTGTTCCTGGGCGGAATCCAGATCCGGCATGCGCTCATCATTGTGCTGGTG
Organism: Acidobacteriaceae bacterium; assembly: GCA_025357215.1. Taxonomy (GTDB): domain Bacteria; phylum Acidobacteriota; class Terriglobia; order Terriglobales; family Acidobacteriaceae; genus Angelobacter. Next base: position 2,467 of record JANXPR010000059.1, read on the forward strand.
GCCGGAGTGCTTGCCCCGGCCATGTGGGTAAAAGGGCTTAAGCCCTACCAGAAAGAACGTCTGACCAATTTCCTTCATCCTGATGCTGACCCCAAAAACCGCGGCTATCAACTGGAGCAATCCAAGATTGCCGTAGGCTCGGGGGGCATATGGGGGAAGGGTGTCCGCAAAGGAAGCCAGACCCAGGGTTCGTTTATCCCGGAGCCGCATACCGACTTTATCTTTGCGGCGTGGGCCGAGGAACACGGGTTTGTGGGCGCGATGGGCTTGCTGCTGCTATACTTTATGGTGCTGATGCGGTTGATCCATAATGCCCAGACCGCGCCTGATCGCGCGGGTGGTTTTGTGGTGATGGGCGTGGTAGCGGTTTTGCTATTTCACGTTCTGGTCAACGCCGGCATGGTGGTTGGGTTTATGCCCGTCACCGGAATTCCTTTGCCCCTGATGAGCTATGGTGGCTCATCTTTGTTGTTCATGTTTTTGTCGCTGGGGATTGTCATGAACATCCGGATGCGACGTTTCGTGAACTGAGAAGGGAATTGAAAAATTAACCGCGCCCCAGAGAGGCGCACGGGTACAAGTTTTAACGTTACGCCCTAACGGCTAAAAGGGCGCCGGCCCTGGAATGGAGCCGGGAGAAGAATTCAGAGAGCATTCACCGGGCAGGTAACGGCCCCGCGATATCCCTCTCAGGCAAGAGCAACGACGCGCTTGCCGCAGGGACCCGCAGGGTGGCCACAACCCCGGGAAATGCGAAGGTGCCAAGATTTTTCAAACAAGTCATGTGCAGACTATAAGGCCGCTCCGGGTGTATCACCCGGACCCTTGGCCTTTTGCCTGCCTCAGTACAAGATTGAATCTCAGCACACCTCCATTGCTTAACGGCGGCGATCACTCGCCGTGTCGTCGCAGCTCTGAACTCCGCTCCCAGTAAAGTCCTTTCCCCGGGCCGGTCAATACCGGAGAGAAATTGATGTCGAAAGAATTGTTTGTTTCTTCCACGCCACATGAAACCAAGGTGGCCATTGTGGAAGAAGACCAGCTCGCGGAAATCTATTACGAGCGCGAGAACGAATACACCCTGGCAGGTTCCATTTACAAAGGCCGCGTAACCCGCGTGCTTCCCGGCATGCAGTCGGCTTTTGTGAACGTTGGACTGGAACGCGACGCCTTCCTTTATGTTTCCGACTTCCTGCTCGAAGAAGACGACGACACGGAAGGACTGGAACAGGCCGTGTCCCGGTCGCGGATTGAAGTGATTCCGCAGTCCGGCGAACGTGCCGATGGCGACCGTGGTCCACTCGAAGCCCAGGAAGTGATGCCGCCGATGGAAGCCGCCGGTGATGAAGGCGACGAAGGGGAAGAATCCGGCGAGCCGTCTGGCGAACAAGCCGCTGGTGGAGAAGGCCAGGACCGTGAAGGCGCGCGCAAGTGGCGAGGACGCCGTCGCCGTCGCGGGCGTGGCGGAAAATTTCAGGAAAGAGAAGCCGGTGAACCGCGTGAAGAAGGCGCGGCCGAGCCGGTAGCCGAAAACGAGTCGCGCGTTGAAGCGCAGTCTGAGCCGAGCGTGGAAGGCAGTCAAGACGCGCCGCGTCATGAACCAAGAGACACCCAACGCCACGAACCGAGAGAAACGCAGCGGCATGAACGCCCGGACCGTGGTGACCGCGGTGATCGCGGAGACAGAGGCGGCCGCGGTGATCGTGGAGACCGTCGCCCGGACCGTGGTTTTGATCGCTCACCCGAACCGCCGCCTGCCGGATACGAACCGATCCTGCTGCCCGGCGAATCGATTCGCAAGTATCAGCCGCATTCAGCCGCGCAGGCGTCCACGGAAATTGCTCCGCCACCGAAGCCGCAGAATACCGCCAAGCCGTCCACGGAAATTTCGCTGGATCCTTCGCAATTTTCTCCAGGCTCCATGACGTTGCCCGGAGAATCGATCTCCAAGTATCGTGGCCCGGCAAAATCTCAACGCACGGCTTCTGAGCGTACCGCTCCGCCGCCCCTGCCGGTTGCTGCTGAGCAACACGAAAACGAGCTACGTCAACCCCAGGAACACGGCTTCTTGCAGGACGAAAGCTCCACCGGACCGATTCCGCGTGGCTTTGAAGCGCAGGCGCATCCGGCTGCGGAAACTCATGCCGAGCCGAAAGTCGCCGCAGCTCATGACGAAGATATGGATGACGATGCCGAGGCCGAAGCACGCGTGGAAGCTCCGCCGATCATCGCGCCAATGGTGGTCCGCGAACCTGCTCCGGTCAAAGAGCCGGAGCCGGCAGTTGCGAAAAGCTTCACCAAGAAACTCGAGCCCCCGCCAGCGCCAGAATCAGAACACCGGTTGGATTCAAACCGCTTTGATTCGAACCGCCTTGATTCAACAAACGTGGCGCCGCCTCCTGGAATCGGCTCCGCCGCTTCGGACGCGATGCACCAGCACGAGGAAGAAGAGTTTTTGGAAGAATCAGAGGACGCAGCGCATGAGACGTCCGCGCACGCCTCTGCTCCAGGCGAAAAAGCAGCCTCTTCCTCGCCGAAACAAAACCAACCATGGAAGGCCGGCGGCGTAGTAGAAGAAGAAACCATTGAAGAAGAAGAAAGCGATCTGCCCGCTTACGAAGACGACCAGGATCTGGTGGAGTACGAAGAGCTCGAAGAAGAAGTGATGGGACCGGGCAACGAGGCCATGGTAGCCATGGGTCGCGAGCTTACAGAAGCTGTGCGTGACGCGCACATCAACGAGCGCGCTACCGGTCAGTACGAGGCGGAAGGTCTTGAGGGAGGCGAAGAATCCGAAGAAGGCATGGACACCTCCGGAATCTTTGGGCTCGATGAAGACGATGACGAAGAAGACGACGACATGGAAGGCGTTGAAGTTGAGGAAGGCGTGGAAGCCGCTGAAGGACAAGAAGGCGCTCCCGCCGGACCTGCGGGTCCCGGTACCGGACAGCGCCAACGCTCTGATCGCCGTCCTGACCGCCGTGGTGGACGCCGCCAGGGAGGCGGAGGCGGCCGTGGTGGTAGTGGTGGTCGCGTTCGCGGACGTCGCCATCAAGCCCCGCGTCAGATGCCGGCTATCAGCGATCTGTTGAAAGAAGGTCAGGAAATCCTGGTACAGATTGCCAAGGAGCCTATCGCCAAAAAGGGCGCGCGCATCACCAGCCACATCGCGCTGCCGGGCCGCTATTTGGTCTACATGCCCACGGTGCATCACACCGGCGTTTCCCGCAAGATTGCTTCAGAAGAAGAGCGCCATCGGCTGAAGAGGATCGTCACCAGTGAGCGCGGTGAGCACAGCGGCGGATTCATTGTCCGCACGGCTGCTTCTGGCGCGAACGAAGACGATCTGCGCGCTGACATCCGCTTCCTGATCAACCTTTGGGTGGAAATCCGGGGACGCGCGGAAACCGCCAAAGCTCCGGCGCTTATCTATCACGACCTCAATCTGGTTGAACGCATTTTGCGCGACCAGGTCACCACCAGCTTTACCACTATCTGGGTGGACACCGAACCCGAATACGAACGCATTCTCCGTTTCGTCAGCCGCTTCCAGCCGTCACTGCTGAAGCGTGTGAAGCTTTACGGTAAAGATACGCCGCTGTTTGAACAGTTCAATATCACGGACGAAATCAACAAGGCGCTCAAGTCCAAAGTCTGGCTCAAAAGCGGCGGTTATATCGTTATCAACCAGACTGAAGCTCTTGTCGCGATCGACATCAACACCGGCAAGTACGTTGGCAAGACGGCGCGCCTCGAAGACACCATCGTCAAGACCAACATTGACGCCATCAAGGAGATCGTCCGGCAAATCCGCCTGCGCGACCTCGGCGGCATCATCGTGATCGACTTTATTGACATGGACGAACGCCGCAACCGCCAGAAAGTGATGCAGGCGCTGGAAGAAGCGCTCAAGGCTGATCGTGCGCCGTCGAAAGTCCTACAGTTCAACGATTTCGGTTTGGTGGCCATCACCCGCAAACGCGTCAAACAGTCGCTGGAGCGGACGCTGGGCCAGCCTTGTCCCACTTGCCAGGCCACGGGCATGATCAAGTCCGTGACCACGGTGTGCAATGAGATTTACGTTGAAATGCGCAAGATGACGCGGCATTTTGAACGCGACGTAATGCTGCGCGTGAACCCGGAAGTAGCCAAAGCGCTGAAGACTAACGCGGGAAAGTGGATACAGGAGATGGAAGAGCTGACCAAGCGCACCATCCTGGTGAAATCCGAGCCGTTGCTCCATCCGGAACAGTTCGACATCCAATAGTTACGTAACCAACGGCGAAACGGGACGTGCTCGGCGCGTCCCGTCGCTGCTGTACTACCGGACTGCCCCATCCGGCGATTTTGCTGTTATCTTGTTCCTGCCCTGAAAGGATGGCTTCCGGCATTATGGGCAAAAACTTCAAAGGGGCGTCGCGGGAAGAGCGTGCGCTGAATTCCTATGTAAAACTGGCGCGCGCGGCCAACGCCGCGCTCACGTACGCCCGCGCCAGCTATGAAGACTCCGGTCTTACGCCCAGCCAGTTCGCCGTGCTGGAAGCGCTGTTCCACGTAGGCCCGCTCTGCCTGGGCGATCTGGCGCGGCGCATTCTTACCAGCAGCGGCAACCTCACGCTGGTCGTGGACAACCTGGAAAAACGCGGCATGGTCAAGCGCCAGCAGCAGGGTCCGGACAAGCGTTTTGTGCTGGCTACCATCACTCCCGCCGGGCGCAAGCTGATCGCTAAAATCTTTCCTGAACATTCCCGCCGCATTGCTGAAGTCATGGGACGCCTGAGCGCCGCCGAACAGCAGCATCTCGGCGATCTCTGCCGCAAACTGGGCAAGGGCGACGAGCAGTAACACTTCCGGCATAATTTACAGGGCGGCATGTTATCTTAGTCCGCTCATGTCATCCTCAGCTTTGCTCTACGCAATTGCCATATTTCTGGGCAGTACGTTGCTCTTTCTGGTGGAACCCATGGCCGGCAAGCGGCTCACGCCACTGCTGGGCGGTTCCGCCGCGGTGTGGACCACCTGCCTGGTTTTCTTTCAAACTGCATTGCTGATGGGTTACCTGTGCGCCCACGGAATCGCCAGCCGTTTGAAGCCGCGAATCCAGGCTTTGGTGTACCTGGCCATGCTCGGCGGAAGCCTGGTTCAGGTGATCTTCAACCTGAATCCCGATTTGCATTCCTCCACGGCGCATCCTATTCGTAGCGTGTTCCTGGTCTTGAGTTCGCTCATCGGATTGCCGTTTCTCACGCTTTCCGCGACGAATCCTCTGTTGCAATCCTGGTATGCGCGCGGATTTGGCAGTGGCGCCAGCGGCACGGTCGCTGCAACTCCTCCGTATCGTTTGTTCGCGCTTTCAAATTTCGGATCACTATTGGGACTGGTTCTTTATCCATGGCTGATTGAGCCGCGATTTACGCTGCATGCCCAGGCGGCGGCCTGGCTTTGCGGATTCCTGGTCTTCGCCATCGTTTGTGGCTTGATTCTCTTGCGTCTGATGCGACACGCGTCTCAAATGAAAGCCGAGCCTACGCCAACTCAATCCACTGACGTAACCACACAGTTGTCGGTTGCGGCGCCGCCCAGCAATGCTGACCGCTTATTGTGGATTGGGCTCGCCGCTTGCGGATCGGTGCTGTTGTGCGCCGTAACCAACCACATCAGCCAGAACATCGCCGCCATCCCTCTGATGTGGATTCTCCCGCTCACGCTCTACCTGCTCACTTTTGTGCTGGCTTTCAACGATCGCCAAAATACCAAAAGTTTCTTCACCGTACAGATTCCGGGCTTGGGGATCACCATTGGCCGGTTCATGCTCATGGGTTTTCTGGCGATTGCCGTGGGCGGCATGGGGTTCGTGATTTATGACACGCGGTGGAGCTTTCCCTTTCAACTCTCGATTGCGTTCTTCTGCCTTGCGCTGTTCGTCGCTTGCCTGTTCTGCCACAAGGAACTCCACCGGCTGCGTCCGGCGCCGCAATACGCTACGTCTTATTATTTGTGGATCGCCACCGGAGGCGCTCTGGGCTCGGTTTTCGTGGGAATCATGGCGCCCGTGGTTTTCTCTGGTAACTACGAACTCGCCTGGGGGCTGGTGTTCACCTCTGCTCTGGCTGTGGCCATCAGTATGCGCCTGCCGGTGGGATGGAGGATTTTCTGGGTTGCAACCACGTTGGCCATGATTGCCGTGGTCTATTTCCAGGTACAGGAAAGCAAGCGCCATACCGTGGCGCGGACGCGCAGCTTCTACGGGACCTTGCGCGTCACCGAATCGCTGGAGCCTCCGAATAACGGCGTTACGCGGACTCTCTTGAACGGGACGATCAAGCACGGCGTCCAGGTATTTACAGACGCTAAGCGGCGCGAACCCATGTCATATTACGCGCACGATTCCGGCGTTGGCCTGGCGATCGACCATTGCTGCGGTGACCGTCCGCGACGCATTGGCGTGATCGGTCTTGGCGCCGGCACCGTGGCCGCTTACGGAAAGCCAGGCGACGTGATTCGTTTTTACGATATCAACCCACAAGTGGTGCAGATTTCTGACAGCCTGTTTACCTATCGGAAGGAGTCAGGAGCCAGGATTGAAATCGTTGTCGGTGACGCACGCGTGTCACTCGCCGCGGAACCGCCGCAGGAATATGACGTGTTGGTGGTTGACGCGTTCTCGGGCGACGCTATCCCCGTTCACCTGATGACCCGGGAGGCCATCGCGCTCTATCGCCGTCATCTCAAGCCGGATGGAATACTCGCCGTCCACGTTTCCAGCCAGTATCTTGACCTTCCGCCGGTGGTACTGCAACAGGCCAAGGACGCGGGCTTGCAAGCATGGCTGGTGGATACAGAAGATCAGGAAGAAGACGGCAACGAAGAATATGCCGCCGACTGGGTGCTGGTCAGCGCGAATGACGCTTTCTTCAAGCTCAAGGAAGTCGACGAAGCCACTTCGGAGATCACCGCCAAGCCCGGTCTCCGCCTCTGGACCGACGATTACAACAGTCTTTTGCCGTTGTTGAAATACGACAAGCTCAGCGCCTTCAAACGCTATGACCCGGAAGACTAGCCTCCCTAGGCTTTCAGTTTCTGAAGACTAGCCCCGTGTTTTCAGCAAGGTGCAGACCTTGAAACTATTTTGATGTCAAAGCATCTAAACCCCTGACGAACAAAAACGGGGGTTGAATATGATTCAAGTACGAAAAGGAAGCGATCGCGGCCATGCCAACCACGGCTGGCTGGATACGCATCATACGTTTTCTTTTGCCAACTACTATGATCCGGGATTCATGGGCTTTCGCAGCCTGCGGGTGATCAATGAAGATTTCGTCAAGCCGGGGTATGGTTTTCCCACGCATCCGCACAACGACATGGAGATCATCACCTACGTCCTGGAAGGATCGCTCGAACACAAGGACAGCATGGGGACCGGGTCGGTGATTCGTCCCGGAGAAGTGCAGAAGATGAGCGCCGGCACCGGCGTTCGTCACAGCGAGTTTAATCACTCAGAAGACGAGCCGGTCCATCTCTACCAGATTTGGATTCTGCCGGAAAAGAGCGGGATAAAACCCAATTACGAACAGAAGGCCATTCCTGCCGACGAGAAGAAAGGCAAGCTACGCCTGGTGGCTTCTCCCAGCGGCAACGGTAACGGCGCTGTCAAGCTGTATCAAGATGCGGAGTTGTTCACAACCGAGCTGGGCCAAGGCGAATCTGTTGAACACGCCATTGCCCCAGAAAGATACGCGTGGATTCAAGTAGCGCGCGGAGCCGTGAACTTGAATGGACACGAGCTCAAAGCAGGTGACGGCGCCGCGGTATCGCAAGAGAAATTGCTTACGTTGTCTGGAACCGCGGAGAAGAGCGAAGTCCTGTTGTTCGATCTTGCTTAATCCGGGTCTTCTACAAAAAACGAATTTGACGGGTAGGAAACACGGTTCTTGCAGGGATGAAAGACGGCAAATTCCCAAATGCCTTTTATGCGGGTGATCCTCATGGGCCACCCGATTTTTTTGTCCGCAAAAACGTAGATTAGCCGCTCCAGGAGCGGAGATTTGTTACTTTCGCGGAGTTGGTTGTCTGTCCAGTCATGCGCCCTTGGTAACTTCAGGGTCCTAATTGTGAGCTTTGTGCATTAACACCACTATTAGTTGTGGTGCACTGGCCTTAGTGACGCGCTATTTTGAGATCGAGCAGGCAGAATAATGGTACTAGCCCCAAAGATATACCGGGAACACGGGTAGAAACCGGAAGTTACCTATTGACCTCCAGATTTAGGCCAGATATAACTCGCATCGACCTGAAGTTTTCCCCCCGAGAAGACAAAAGGATTTCTCCAAGGCCTTGGTGAGGCCCAACAACCCACCGTGGAAAGGCTAATGTTTATGGCGGCAGACTCGCGTGAAGTGATGAACATTCGACAGGCTTCCCAATATCTGGGAGTCAGTCCCGACACGCTGTACAAGTATGTGACCGAGGAAAAGATCCCTGCCTTCAAACTCGGGAACCGCTGGAAATTCAAGAAGACGATTCTGGACCAGTGGATGGAACAGAAGAGCACGATGAACATGAGCGGCGCCAAAAAGAAACCCAAAGGCGCTAAAACGGCCGGCGCGCGTTAACGGCGCAAGCCCATAGAACCTGGGAAACGGCATTACTGGAAGAGACAGAACAAGGCGGACAGCATGTTTGGTTCAGGAAAATCGATTGTCGGGTTGGACATAGGCTCCAGTAGCATCAAGGCCATTGAGTTGAAGAAATCCAAGGGCGAAATCATTGTGTCGCACCTGGGAGTGGAGCCGCTGGCCAGTGACATTGTCGTGGACTCCATGATCGTAGACTCGGGCAGCGTTTCCAGCGCCATCAGCAAGATCTTCAGCGAGCACAACATCAAGACCAAGAGCGTGGCTACTTCAGTGAGCGGACACTCAGTGATCGTGAAGCCGATCAAAGTCCAGCCCATGACGGAAGCGGAACTGGCGGAAGGCATCACCACGGAAGCCTCGCAGCATATCCCGTTCGACATTTCTGACGTGAACCTGGATTTTGAAATTCTCGATCCCGGCGAAAC
>JANXPR010000062.1 GCA_025357215.1 Acidobacteriaceae bacterium
TTAGGACCTCTTCTTTAATGCCTTTAGCCGTGCGTCCGGTTGATCAAATAGAGCAACGGGAACAGGAAAATCCAAACAATATCCACAAAGTGCCAGTACAAGCCGCCGAGTTCCACGGGCGTAAAATACTGGCCGCTAAATTCCCCGCGTGATGCGCGCAGAGTGAGCCAGCCCAGCAGTCCCAATCCAATCACCATGTGGAAGGCGTGCAGTCCGGTCATGGCGAAATAGAACGAGAAGAAAATCTGTGTCTGGTCGGCGGTCTGCTTGGCAAAAGCTTCCGGCACCGGCTTATGGATCTCGGCCTGGTGTTCCATGAATTCTTTCGCAATGTCGCCGGTGACTTTGCCATCCGCCATGCAGCCACCGCTGGCGTTGAACGCCTTGCCGATGATGTGGCCGGGGATGTGGCACTCGTCATACTTGGCCTTGTATTCGATGCCTTTGATACCAAGAAAGGCCGCGCCCAGGATCATGGTGCCAATCAGGAACATGACCTGTTTGTTCTTATCGCCTTTTTGCGCCGCCCATACCGCCATGGCCATGGTGAAGCTGGAGCCGATCAGGACCAGGGTGTTGATGAATCCCCAATGCACATCAATACTGCTGCTGCCGGCTTCCCAAGCCGCATAGAACTTGAGGCGGTAAATCAGGTACGAAGCAAACAGGCCGCCGAACATCATGAGTTCCGTCAGCAGGAACACCCACATGCCAAATGTGGACGCGCCCTTCTGCTGCTCCATGTCGTCAAAATGATGGACCAGCGCCGGGTGATGATCGGTAGAGGTTGTCTGACTAGTGGACAACGTTGGCCTCCTCACCGTAGTTGTATGGATCCTCGGTCACAATCGGGACTTCATGGAAATTATGCGTAGGCGGCGGCGACGTAGTCTGCCACTCCAGTCCTTTGGCGTCCCACGGATTGTCGCCAGCAGCTTCGCCGAACTTCAGCGACCACAAGAAGTAAACCAGCGGCATGATGAAGCCGACGGCCAGTACCGATGCGCCTGCGCTGGAAAGCACGTTGAGCACCTGGAATTCCGGCGGATACGCATGATAGCGACGCGGCATGCCGAGGTAACCCAGAATAAACTGCGGGAAGAAGGTGAGGTTGAATCCGATGAAAGTGATCAACGCCGCCAGCTTCGCGGGGGCTTCTGGATACATCTTGCCCGTCATTTTGGGCCACCAGAAATGGATCCCGCCTAAATACGCGGTGACCATGCCTCCCACCATGACGTAATGGAAGTGCGCGACGACGAAGTATGTGTCGTGAATGTGGATGTCAGTGCCCAAGGCAGCCAGGAACAGGCCGGTCAGCCCGCCGATGGTGAACAGTCCAATGAACGCCAGCGCGTAGAGCATCGGCGTTTCCAGGCTGACGGAGCCTTTGTACATGGTGGCCGTCCAGTTAAAGACTTTCACCGCCGAAGGTATGGCCACCGCGAAACTTAGGAGGCTGAACACCAGCGCCGAGTACGTGGAGATGCCGGCCACAAACATGTGATGCGCCCAAACGACGAAGCCGAACACGGCGATGGCGATGGACGAAAACGCGATGAACGTGTATCCGAACACGCGCTTGCGCGAGAAGCAGGTAACGATTTCGCTGATCACTCCCATACCCGGCAGAATCATGATGTAAACAGCAGGATGGGAATAAAACCAGAACATGTGCTGGAACAGTACCGGATCGCCGCCGAGTTTCGGATCGAACACGCCGATGTGGAAGCCGCGTTCCAGGGCCACCAGGATCAAGGTGATGGCGATTACCGGAGTTCCCAGAATCATGATCAGGCTGGCCGCGTAGTTGGCCCAGACCATCAACGGCAGGCGTCCCCAGGTCATTCCCGGAGCGCGCATGCGATGCGTGGTAACGATAAAGTTGAGCCCGGTAAAGATCGACGCGAATCCGGCGATAAGAATGCCCACGGCCAGAACGATGACTGGTGTACGCACGTAGCCGGTGCTAAGCGGGGTGTAGAAGGTCCAGCCGGTGTCAACGCCGCCGCCGATCAGTGCGGCCAGGCCAAAGCCCGCGCCAACAATAAAGATGTACCAGCTCAGCAGGTTGATCTTGGGAAACGCCAGGTCCTTGGCGCCCAGCATGATGGGAAGAATAAAGTTACCCAACACGGCCGGCACGGATGGAATCAGGAAGAAGAAGATCATGTTCACCCCGTGCATGGTGAACAGTTTGTTGTACGTATCGGAATGGAACAGGTCGCCTTCCGGAGTGAGCAACTCCAGCCGGATCAGCGCTGCAAACATGCCGCCCAGGAAAAAGAAAAACGTGATGGTGCACAGGTACAGGATCGCGATCCGCTTGTGGTCCTTGGTGAGGAGCCAGGAACGGATTCCGTAGTTATCGTTCAAGTAATGCTTGGCCGGCATGACCGGTTTTACTGTGGTAGCGGCGGTACTCATGGTTTCTTCCCAGACGGAGCTGCGGGTTCGTTGCCCCGGCCCTTGAGCTCTTGCTGAATAGTTGGGACCTCAGTGTCGCGGAGCACGGCCGGATTGCTCCGGTTGGTAAGCGGTTCAGAATCCTGTTGCGACAGGTGCTTGATGTACTCCGTAATCTGGATCAGGCCTTCTTCACTCACCACGCCCTGGAACGTGGGCATGATGGGCTGGAACCCGGACACGATCTTGGCGTTCGGATTCAAAATTGATTCGCGAATGTAATTATCGTCCGCGATGACCACGCGGTTATCGGATAAACGCACCGGACGGCCATAAAGTCCCAGCAGGCTGGGGCCGCGGGCGCCGGCGTCAGGCCGGTGACACGTGGTGCAACCAAATTCCTGGAACAGCTTTTCACCCATGGACGCCATGGAGCCTTCAGCTTTTCCGCTGGCCAGCCACTCGGCGTAATCTTCCGGTTTCATCACCACCACTTCGCCGATCATGCCGGAGTGGTTGGTACCGCAGTATTGCGAACAGAAGAGGTGATAGTTGCCTTCCCGCGTGGGCGTGAACCAGGTGTGCATGTAGCGGTTCGGCAACACGTCAGTCTTTATGCGGAACGCGGGGACAAAAAAGTCATGGATCACGTCTTGCGAAATCAGCGTAACTTTTACCGGACGTCCCGTGGGCACATGCAACGTGTTGATCTCGCGCTGGCCGCCGGGATGCTGGAACTTCCACATCCATTGTTTACCGACGCCGTAAATCTCCAGGGCGTCTTTTGGCGGGTTCTGCAGGTGGTAATAGAGCATTGCGCCCCACACAAAGATGATCATGGAGATGCCCAGCGGAATGGCCGTCCAGACGATCTCCAGCAGGGTGGAGCCGTGAATCTGCTCTGCCTTGTGGTCTGGACGCTTCCGGTACTTGATGATGAAAAACACGATCATCAGGGCAATGAGCAGGGAGAAAAACGTCGTCAGCAGGACCAGGAAAAGGTAGAACGCATCCACCTGGCCGGCGACGCTTGAAGCCTGCTCCGGAAATAATGGCAATTTAAATTCCATCTATTCGGCTGTCCTAGTCTTGAAACCGCTCAATTTGGCCGCGTGCGCATCGCGACGGAACATGGCAATCACAAATCCGCCGAGCACCAGCACGGTGGTCAAAGCGCTAATCCTTAAAATGTTGAAAATCGCGGCGCCGTACTTTCCCTTGGCCGGATCGTAGTGATAGCAATACAAGAGCGCGGCGTCCACGGCATTCCCAATCTTGCCCTTGGAAGCTTCAATCAAACCCAACTGCACGTCGCGCGGGGCATATTCAATGCCGTAGTAATACTGCGCCACGTGGCCATCCGGAGTGAGCAGCATGATGCCGCTGGCATGCGCGTACTGCTGAATGTCCGGGTCCCAGGCATAACGGAAACCCACGGAACCAGCCAAGGCTTCGATCTGCTCTTTGTTGCCGGTGAGAAAGTGCCAGCCTTTTTCCGCGCCTTCGCGGCGATAACGCCGCAGGTAGCTGCTCTTGTTGGCCGCTGCTTCTTTCGCTGTATCGCGCGGATCAAAACTCACGGTAACGATGTCAAAATCGCGACCGACGCTGAAGCGGGAGATTCCGTTCAATGTGCCGGTAAGTCCGGCCAGCACCTGCGAGCACAGCATGGGGCATTGGTAATAGACCAAAGACAGGATGACCGGTTTGTTGCCAAAGTACTGCCCGAGCTTTACTTTTTGGCCGCTTTCGTCAGTGAACGTCAGTTCCAGCGGGACCTGGCTGTTCAGCTTTTGATCGATGCCAATTTTGTCGAAGATCGCCAGCTTGGTGTTTGTTCCCCCTTCGTCGGGATTCATGCGGGGCGCGCCGGCCTGGGCCAACGCGGCGCCAGCGGCGAGCACGGTGATCAATGCCGTGACGGCGATTCTTCGAATTGTGCTTCTGTAATTCATCTGTTTACTACCAACTTCTGTGAATGCTGACTCTCAAATTGCATTCGCTTACTTTTTCGCGGTTTGCGCCGGAACCATGGGTACGGCCGTGGGCAACGTCGGCGGTTGCCACGGTCCGCTGACTGCCGGCAGCCCGCGCTGCGAAATCAAATCAATGGCTTTGTCCACGGGAATGTGGATGTTGCCATTGGCGTCCTTACCGGTACTGGTGAGCCATTCGTCTTCCGAACTGCGAAAAAGCTTCATGTCGTGCTCGTCATCATATTGCAGGCGCGGGCCAGGAAACGTCTGCTTCAAGTGGGCTTCCATGGCTTTTCGATCGCGCCGCTGTCCGTAAACCTCAGGCGAGTTGGCGGCTTCTTCGCCGGCTGGCTCGGTCTTAGTGTCCTTGGGCATTTCGCGCTGGTCGAGCAATTGCTGCTCCATGGGGGTCATCTTGGCTTCATGGTCTTTCCGCCATTTCTCCAGACCACCATAGAAGAAATACATGGAGACGAATGCGATCACGCCTCCAAGAAACAAAAACAGCCCGGAATAGACGATGCCTTTGATGCTGATCGTGTCTTCTTCGTGACCGATCTTCGAATGTCCGCCGGATTGAGGATTCTGATTATCCATGGTGTTCCGCTTCCATCATTTGACCAAAATCAGGGTCGTTCACGGGCATAAGCGACCGCTTGCCCAGGTTCCAGTAGAAAAAGAACAGCCAGATGCCGCCCATGGCGATGGGACACAGCACATACATGAGTCCATCCATCAGGCCAAAACCTTTGAGTCCCTGCGTTCCGTTGCCGTAGCCGCGGTAAAAGTTCGGCGCGGTAGTCCAGAACAAGTCCACCAGGCGCATGAACATCACGAACAACGCGATCTTGGTGATCCGGCTGGTGCTGCGCTTGGTGTTGCGGGAGAGCAACAGAGCGAACGGGAAAACAAAGTGGGCAAAGATCAGAATCGTTCCGAAATACTGCCAGCCGCTGTTGAGGCGGTTCAGGTAGAAACCGATTTCGTTCTGCAGGTTGCCGGACCAGATGATGATCCACTGCGAGAATGAGAGATACGCCCACAGCACGACGAAAGCAAACATCAGTTTGCCGAAGTCATGCAGGTACTCGGTTTTGAAAACCTTGGACACCGGTTCAGTCGGCGACAGCTTCACCAGCAACCACAACGTGAAGCAGAACGTGGTTAACACCTGGCCAACCATGAACAACATGCCCCAGACGGTGGACCACCACTTCGGGTCCAGCGACATGGTGAGGTCGATGGAGAGGAAGGTGATCGCTGCGGCGTAAAAGACGATGCCAAAACCGCTCAGGTTCTGGATGGCGACAAATTTTTGCGGCGTGGTCTGGCCGGCTTCTTCTTTTTTCGACCAGCTCACCAGGATTCTGCGAATAATCTCCCACACCAGGAAGAACGCAAGGCCGCGAATCCAGAAGCCTTTTACATTGAGATAGTAGATGGCTTTTTGGCCCAGGTCTTTTACCGCGTCAGCCTCGGTGGCGTAGCGTGCCCAGGAATACAGGCTCTTGAGACCCAGTGCGATGGGGATCCAGAAGACAACCATCAGCCAAAGATTGCCGGCGGCCGCTTCCCAAATGCGACGCCCCAGGCGGCCCCAGTTTCCACCCGTGGTGTATTGCAGGCAGAGCAGGCAAAGCGCGCCGGTGGTCGGGCCGAGCCAGAACATATAAGAGAAGAGCCAGGAGCGCAGGAACAAGTCCCAGTTCTTGCTGATGGCAGCAACAACCAGAAGCGCGACCGCGCCAACGACGCCGACAACAGCAGCGCGCGTGCGCATGCGGCCAATGGAAGCCGGAGGAGCAAAATCCTGAGGCGTGGCGCGGACGGTGCTGGTGGTATCGCTCACTTCACACCTCCTTCCGGCTTGGCTTCAGCCTTGGGTGCT
>JANXPR010000074.1 GCA_025357215.1 Acidobacteriaceae bacterium
GCATCCAAGCCCGAGTCGATCGAGGGCATTTGCTCCTTGAAGACGGTGTCGGGTCCGAGCGTCGCCGAATGCGGTTCCCTCGAGTCGGACACGGGCTTCGTCGTCTGGTCGTCATCGGATCGGACGGAGCGGTTTCACTCTCCGCTCTTCGATGGCTAGCGGATCAACAAGCAGCATTTGTGATGCTGGACCGCGATGGCTCCGTCTTGGTCACGACAGGACCAGTTCCTTCATCGGACGCGAAACTCCGTCGTGCCCAAGCTCTTGCTCACACGTCGGATGCGGCATTGTCAATCGCGAGGGAATTGATTCGACAAAAGCTCGCTGGACAAGAACGAGTCGTCGCCGATCGCTTGCTCGATTCCGCTACAGCTCAATCGATCGCCAAGCTTGGCCGCGAGGCTGAAACGGCGGATTCCCTCGGTACTGTTCGCGCCCTTGAAGCACAAGCCGCTGTTATTTATTGGTCTGCTTGGAGCAAATTGACAATTTTCTTTCCGAAGAATGACCTTCGGCGAGTACCCGAGCACTGGCGTTCATTTGGCACTCGCAAATCCCAGATCACCGGATCGCCGCGCCTCGCGACGAATCCAGCGAATGCAATGCTCAATTACTTGTATGCCATTCTCGAAGCAGAATCCCGCCTCGCACTCGCCAAGCTTGGCTTGGATCCCGGGCTTGGCGTTCTCCACATGGACACAACAGCCAGGGACAGCCTCGCCTGCGATCTGATGGAGGCCGTACGGCCAAAAGTTGATGCTTTTGTTCTCGACTGGATTACCAAGGAACCACTCAAGCGCGAGTGGTTTGTTGAGACACATACTGGTAACTGCCGACTGATGGCTTCACTTGCGGTCAAGCTCGGACAGACAGCACCAACTTGGGCTCGTGCTGTAGCGCCTGCCGCTGAGTGGGTGGCTAGAACACTCTGGAAGACAACCTCAAAGCCGACTCCCAGCCTTGGTTTCCCAACCCGATTGACTCAGTCCAATAGACGGCAAGCAAAGGGTCGCAAGGAACCACAACCCGCCGTGGACGCGCCGAGGCCTGAGAGTGTTTGTCGATACTGCGGAACGACGATTAAAGCTGGACGACGTTTCTGCAAAAATTGTGTCCAGGGAGTCCGGAGTGAGCATATGACGCAGAGTGCTCGGCGAGGGCGAATGCTTGCTCACAGCGTAGAAGCACAGGTAAGTCGTTCCGAAACGCAGCGACGGCACATGGAATCACGGCGCTCGTGGTCGCCGTCTAGTCAACCCGCCTGGCTGAACGAGAGAGCGTACGCGCAAAACGTTCAGCCCGTCTTGAAGGGCCTAACCATCAAAGCAATTGCCAATGCTCTTAACGCGTCAATGGCGTACGCGTCAAATGTGCGCAAGGGTCAACGTAGGCCTCACCCACGGCATTGGCTTGCACTAGCAAGCCTCGCAGGCGTACAGCCGCCCGCCCGATCCCAATGATGTCTCTGTCTTAAGTGCCGTTACCGGTGGTTTGGGGCTTAACCGTCGCTAGCACCTGGACTATCCGGACCGTATGTATCGTTTATATCGACTATGTTATTCATATCGACGGCGACTCGGCGGACGATCGCTGATGCAGGCAGCGCTCGGAGAGCCAGCCGTCCCGCTAGCTCACGTGAGACTGTTGGCCAAGTATTCACATGCAATGTCATCGGTAGGTGAGGGATCGGGGTCGGATCCCAGATGGCACGACGGTGAACCAGTTTGCGGTCGACAAACCACCTGATCTCACATGGATCCCATTCGATCGTGTATTGATGCAACGCCTTTGACGCATCAAATCCCAATTCGATGATGATGGGCGTTCCCCGATAGCCGTACTCAAATTTCGCGCCATCGGCGCCTGGGTTGTAGAACACGTTGACCAAAAGGTGGTCTGGCCGATTCCCGAGGATTTCTATATCGATCTCCTGTCGGGGCGAGTCGCGATGGAGGAAGAAACCGGTCACTAGGCCCGGGACATTTGTGGATTGTAGCGTCGCCTCGAAACGCCCGAACAGAAAATTGGCGCGACTTGAGATCGCGGCTGCACTGAGATTCCGAACCCCAAGTGGCTCCTCGACAACAGCGAATGAGAGACCGCCTCCTGGTGCTAGTGTCACATTAGCGGGACGAAAAAGTCCGAGATTTCCAGGGAAAGTATCATTTCGTAGCAACCATCGCGTGGACTGGATTTGAGAAAGATCGTCTTCGAAACACACCCGCAAAGCCCCTAACGATTCCTGCCCGTCAAGTGGGCTCGCGCTGATGCCGCTCCAATCCGTGCTTAGCTTCGCTATCCATGGTGACGGGTCATGACGAAGCCATCTTGCACGAGCGACTATATTGCTTCCTGCTGGCACTCGCTGACGCGTCCGTACTCCGATGTCGTTGATGGAGGGGTATTGCGCGTTCGGTGGCGCAAGCTTCAAGTACTCACACAAATCACGCCAAGTACTTCTGCGCTCACGACGCAGGCGAAGAAAGTTAACCCCTCCTAACGCTGCCAATATGGCGGCGGTGTCGCAATCGGCGGATACACCTACATCATCCATGACAATGTACTTTGCTTTCGGATAGCGCTGAATGAGGACGCGTATTTGTGTTTCCAGCGAAGCTATGTTGACATAAGCATCGAAAACGCGATCGGTGCAACCTGCGAGCAGACCCTGAAATTCCCATTCCGGAATAGTGTCAAAATCGCTGCAGCAGCGATAGCCAAGCATCGAGAGGGCCATAGCAAGGGATGACAGCCCTGATCCCGGCGCTCCGAACGCGAAAACTGGAGAAAGGATCGGAGGGCCATGAAACAGCGCCGGCTTGCCGTTGTCAAGAACACCGATCCGGCTCAAGGTCGGCAGGATTGAATAGGAATTTGTCGAGTGCAAATCGCGGCATTGGTTGATCACTGAGCGGCGCAACGCCCGAACGTCCAGCTTTCGAAACTGATGATTGATCCAGAGGTCGATCGGACCGCGGCATGGAAGACGGTCAAGTAGCGCCTGGGCTCCCTTCTTCGAAAGTACATAACCGGACAAGTACCAAAGACCCCGCTCCGGCCGAAACACATTCGTCGAAACTAGTTCCTTTGGTGCGCCATTGCGTACCTCCGCATACGAAACGTACAGGATGTCAAAACCCGGATTAGCCCGCTCATCGGTCTCCATTTCGAGCCACGCCCGATCGAGGATGTGGCCAAAGCCACGTTCGAACCGGACGTCGTCCTCAAGTACTAAGCTGTAGGGTGCACTGGACTGCGCGATCGTTTTCCAAATGCTAATGTGTGAGCAAGCGACGGCGACCTCCGCCCGGCTCATCCTAATCGGGCGCTCAAGATCAAATACATCGGGGACCGCATGGGGCTGCGGTTCGACGAACAGCTGGTCGCCCAGCGTATAAAACGGTTGAACCATGGTGCTATCGAAAAGTTCTGGAGGATCGGCCAGCGCGTCGCATGCGGAGTATCGAACAACGCGGTCGGAAAGCGGCTTGCCCTGGGCGTCTAAGACCCGGCCAAGTTCGCGCACCATATCAGTCCAACGGCTCGGTTGTCGGTCTAAGTTGATGACAAAAATCGGGCCGATTCCCGATCGCAGAGCATCAATGCCCTCGCCAAACGTCACGGACCGCTGCAGTGGGAGATGGGATCGGGCGCGCAAGAATAGCGCATGGATAATTCGCGACGCTGAGGACAAAGGCTTCGAAAGATTCATTTAAGGACTATCCACCACGAGCAAATCTCTTTTGGTTAGATAATCGACAATTCCTCGCATCGCTGCGGTAACTCAACGACCAATGCGAAACTGCCAGGGCATCCCAGTCTACCAATATAACTACACCACTCTCGATATCGCCGCTGATCCTCGTGCCAAGATCGAAGACCGACTTCGAAAGATTCCCTGGTCCGGTCGCAGTCTGGATCTCGGGAAAGCTCGTCCTTGCCAGCTATCTCAAGACGACGTGTCGCCTGACTGAGCGCATGTTCGATGATCGGATGTCCCGGACCTGCGATGAGCGGATTGTTATTAAAGTAGAAAATCCAGCTGGGATCGTACGCCTCGGCGCGTAGAAACACAGCGGGCTTCACCATTTTTCCAGTAGCGATGTCGTAGCAGAGGGGCTGGAGTTTGAGCCTCCAATCCTCGGCCAGCCAGCCGATTTCGTTACCGACGCACACATCGTCCGCATCGACATAGATGCCGCCTTCAACTAGCACGTAGCAAAGCCGGAAGTAGTCCGCCTGCATCGCTGGGTGATAGCAGCGTTCGAAAGCCTGCTTGTGCCGCGCACCCAGCGAATGACTGATGAAAGCCCCGGCAGTGCGTTCGTCGAATAACCGATGCTTAAAGCCGCTCGTCCCCCAAACGGTCCATGAGCGGACACATTCCTCGACGTCGGGCGGCAACTGCCCAAGGTCATGCCAAAACTGCACGATCGTCCTGGGGGTCGCCTGCCTGCAGTAATTGTTGATCGAGCGCTGAACTAAGGGGCGCTGAACCAGCTCTCTGATGAATTCCGAGCGTCGCCGGTGGTGTTCTGGACTATCGGGTTCTTGCTGCATCTAGATCACCGTCTTAAGAGCAAGAGTTCGCTGGCGACTACAGATTCTTGATTCTTTATGATTTGCACGATATTGTACAACTTCGACTTTATCTTTGTCCGAATAGGAGGGCTTCAAGATGCTCGCTTGATGATGTCCATCGAAGCGGAGAAGGACTCGAATTATCGATACTCGCCGGTCTCCAGCGCTGACGTGTTCAAGGCTCTCGGCGAACTCGATGAAATCCCGGATGTCATTTGTACGGGTGGCTGGTGGCCACGCGACCACTACGAATACTTACATGGGTCAGATGTTCATGTCGGGTACCGTGGCGTTATGAAAAGCGACGTCATTATAGACAAACGCCGCCTTTTAGGAAGGCAAGTCGAGTATTTCTCATCGTCTCACGAGCGGTCGCACATACTTTGCGCCTTCGGCATGTCAAGCTTACTGAAAGGCACCCCGTGCTATGCGCTAGTGTGGGAGGGTTCGATCGGCGCTTTTTATGAGATTGATCACCGGCTGAACATATCACGGATTGCTGACGTCATGAATGAACCAGGGCATCGCTATGCCCTTCTCTATGGCCTGGCCGACCCGTCCTTTAACAAAAATGGGGCATATTCACTTCATTCAGACGCAGGGAAGCTCATGGCCTTGGCCTCATATGCAATTCGAAAAACACCTTCGGTTGAAGAGCAGCAGCTCATTGACTTTCTACTGCAAGACTGCGTGCATCTCGAGCCTCGAGCGTGCAATGACCTTAAGCATTCACGTTACTACAACGTAGGGCTAGATGATTCAGAGTTCCGTAACCTTGCTGGTATTTTTAGCGACAAGATCTTTGATATCTTTTATCAATTCGCGAAAGCGAACATGAAAAAAAGAATGCCGCTAATCATTGCAGGTGGATGTGGCCTGAATTGCGACTGGAACACCAAGTGGAGGGAATCGGGCCTTTTCCCTGAGGTCTTCGTGCCGCCCGTCGCCAATGACTCGGGATCTGCAATAGGGACTGCGATCGATGCCCAATTTCACTATACTGGCAATCCGAAGATCGATTGGAATGTGTACTCTGGGCGTCACTTCGTTACGGACCCCTTTGATTCAGGGCCATATGATGTTTACGAGACGAACTATGAATTGCTGGCTGACTTATTAGCCAATGACCTCATTCTCGGGTGGGTAAGCGGTAAATATGAAATCGGTCCACGCGCTTTAGGCAACCGTTCGATTCTCGCTGCGCCCTTCCACGAAACCACCCGGGTGCGGCTTAATGAGATCAAGCAGCGCGAGCAATTCCGTCCGATTGCCCCTGTCTGTCTGGAAGAAGACGCTGCGCAATGGTTTGGTTGCGATCACAAGAGTCCGTTCATGCTGTACACATATCATGCAAAAACGGACGCGCTAGCTGCGGTTACGCATGTGAATGGGACTGCACGTATTCAGACGATTTCATTTGAAAGCAATCGAAGTCTGTACGAGCTACTTGTCGCATTTAAGGCGCGCAGCGGATACGGAGTTTTGTGCAACACCTCTTTGAATTTCAATGGGCGGGGTTTCATTAACAAAATAAAGGACCTCTCTGCATACACCATGGAACACAATCTGGATGGGTTTGTGGTTGAGGGACGCGTCTATCTGTTGAAGGGGTCCGACCGTTATCGGACCTACTTGCAGAGACCGAATTGTCTGAGCGGCACATTTTCGCTATGACGCACCTAGCTGGAGCGCTGCACATCATTTCCTGCACTTTGTACTTTGCAGATAAGAGCGTCCTCTGGGCTGCCCAACGATATGGCCCCATAAACACACTTATCGCCATTACACTCATAACCCCACCTCCAGGGGGTGCAACTTTGGCTGCTGCTGTAGCCTATCCCGTCAAACGGTGCGTGGAACAAAACCGCTAGATCACGAAATTTCGTTGCTCTTGGGTCACTGCGAACTTATGATTCTTTGCATGGCCCGTCTGATACGAAATGCGACGATCCAATCGATATGCTTCTTGGTCTTTCTCGTCTTCACCTTGGCTCAAACAACTTTTTCTCAGACAAGTTCACTCAGAACCGGTGGAGCATCAGAACCGCCCGAATTTACCGGGGAGCCGAAAAAAGTTGTTGCCCCCGACCCAGCCTTGGAAGAACTTTTTGAGATTATTGGGCATTTGAAAGATCAGGCCGAGACAAGATCTTCTCTCCCCAAGCTTAACGAGTTCATTGCCCAACACTCAGACTACTCAGACGCGTATTTCGTGAGGGCTACCTGCGAGGCATGTATCTTAGATACCCGCAACTTTCCCTCAATAGAAACAGACGTAAGAGCAGCCATATTACATGCTAGTCAGCCGGATAAACTGGTGTACAACAAATCAGATTACTATTCGCTGCTTGCGAAGATCGCTCTCGCGACCGGACAACACCGGCAAGCTGTGGAAGATTTAGAGGTGGCGATGACGAGAAATCTCGATGCAGCCACACACATTTTCAACATCGAGGGCATCGCGCCGGAGAGAACTTCTAAATTCTGCACTTGGAACCTTACAGATCTGGACGGTTTAGTCACGAGATTCCCAAAGGACTATCGTGTTCGGCTTCTGCGGGGCCTCTACTACGAGTTCTTTACTATCTTTAGAGGAGATTACTACCAGAACGCGATGCAGGAATTTCAGAAAGCAGGCCTGTTAAACCCAAGATCGCCACTACCTCAGTACTACATAGGCCGGTTACGTTCCACAGCTACTTTCTGGACGAGAAAGGCGTGGTCCTCCGACAAGGACCGAGATGCTCTGATTAGGAGCGCGGTACAGGCATACACAAAAGCAATTCAGCTCGATGCCAAATTTCTACCAGCATATGAAAACAGAGCGAGCGCCTATCTCAACTTGAAGCAATACTCGCTAGCTCTCAAAGACTACGACAGGATTCTTACCCTCGATCCGGAGAATACTGCGGCCTATGCTGACAGGGGCTTGGCAAAACTTGAAAACGGTCAATACATGGCAGCCATATTTGATTTCGATGATGCGATCCGGCGCAAGAAAGACAGCGACTCATACTCGCCAACACTCTACGAGAATAAGGGCGACGCTCACATGAAATTGCACATGCCCAAAGATGCGATTTCTGATTACAGCAAGGCTATAGGGCTGCAACTAGGAAAACAAACGATCTTGCTGAACCTCCAGCAAATTCGCTCTTTATATCCTGAGTATGATCAAGTTCCGGACGACAGCTTATGTGGCAAGATCCACGATTTGTTTTGGCCACAGATGGAATATAGCCTCTTCGCCAAGCGACTTATGGAAGACAACGGAAAATGGCAAGTTAGTCTCTTGAATGAACTTTACGAAAAACGCGGTGATGCGTATTTGAGAGCGGGCGATTTCAGACGTGGTGTGCTCGATTTTGTGCGAATTTTCAAAGGCATCCCCAATTTTGCAGACTCTACGGATAGATGGAGAACTCTGGGAAAGAGTGCGCCTGGAGTGGAATTTCTTATTGATGTCAAGAGCGCCGAGTTTCCAGGAGATGGAACAGCTCGAATTTGGATTAAGATGACCGGAAAGAAAGAATCTCAAACAATTCAATATGAGATGGATTGCAACAAGAGAAGAATGAACGAACTATCGGCGGTCACATATAACCTCGGCGGAGAAATCTTGAGCAATTCGGGTACGAGCGCAGGATGGCAACAGATCATCCCGGATACTATTGGAGAGCAACTATACAGCGGCGCCTGCCCGGCGAGTCGATAATCGCGTTCAAGATTGAAGAGGTAGGTCGCCTCTTCTTCCTCAAAACAAAAGACTTGATCTTTCGTTGATGCCCGATTGACCTCCACTTTACCTGCCGTGCATTGTGGCTTTTGCACTGGCGCACCATGATGGCCGCAGGAGGAAATTGTCATGCGGCTTCACTTCAGGAACTTGTTCGGACGTTCGCTAGTGGTACCTATTTTACTCGGCTCGTCGGTGGGCGCCTTTGCCCAGAGCCAAAACCAAAACTATCAGGCCAGACAATCTGCCCCGGCACGAACGGACCGTGCTTACGTCGCGGATCCACGCCTCGCAACACCGGGTCAATTTCCGGGTACGCTCACTGCCCCACCTTATTCCGACGCTGCGTACCTTGACCGCTTCTGGCGTGACCGCGCACGGGCCTCACAGAATGCCAATGGCGGTAACGCAGACTCGGACTTCCTCTGGTACGGCGGCCAGCAACGCCAGGAGTCCGATCCCCAGGCCAAGCCGGACTCTCCTGACCAATCTGACCTGCTGAAAAATTCTCACGACCGGGAATTCATCCTGCGGAATTTCCGCACCATGTACGTTGACGCGCACGAAGCGAATTACTTTGGCAGTTCCCAGATGAAAGCCGCGCTGGGCAAGAACAAGGATTTCGAAAAACTCGGTTTCCGCATCGTGGACGACCGCCGCGTGGCCGACGTGGTCCTGAAAGTCAGCTACACCTTCGCTTGGGACTATCCGTTTGAACTGATGCACCAGAACTCGACCATCGTGCTGTTGTCTGGCAAAGGTGAAGGCCCGTTTTCCGGACCTCTTGGCGCGGCCGATGTTGCGCGCGTTTTTGTGAACACGACTAAACCGTGGCGGACAGCGAAACAAGCAGAGGCAAAGCCGGAAGTTGTAAAGCCCCAGTGAGTCTGCGGTTAAGCGATTGACATACAAGGCTTTAGTGCTTCAAAGGTGTCTTTGAGGAGCGGACAGAGAAAAACGCTTGACATGCTGTATAGTGTTATACTTAACTATAACACTGAGAGTGCTTATTTAGAACAGGTTATCCAGCCGGAAGACCAAAAGGGCACTCTTCCAGGAAGGAAATAACATGAAATCGTTGCGTTTTTTGCTGTCCGCCGCCCTGCTATTGTTCTCCAGTCTGGCCTTCGCGCAGTCTGACGTGCACGCCCACGCTGACGCGCAAAAGCCGTCTACCAACTCCGTGCCTTCTCAGGCTCAGATGTCGTCCGAAAAAGCCGCGCCTACCGCGGCCCAACAGTCCTTCACCCAGATGAAAACGCTGGCCGGCTCGTGGGAAGGCCGTGTGACTGTGGACCCGCTTATGCCCGGAATGACCGAGCAGCCGATCAAGCCGCTCCATCTCACCATGCGTGTGACTTCCCGTGGAAACACTATGGTGCACGAGTTCCAGGAA
>JANXPR010000090.1 GCA_025357215.1 Acidobacteriaceae bacterium
CTTATTTAATTCAACAAGGCTTTATACAACGCACGCCCCGCGGACGGGTAGCCACCAAACTGGCCTATGATCACTTTGGCATCAAGTTTGGACGTCAGCCCGACTTATTTTAGGCTGACGTCTAAATGCAAGATTTCTTGAAATTCATGGAAACCCTGTTGGGGTTTTCTACGTAATCAACCTCGTAACCGGAAACTGCCGCCGTGTCGTGACTTTCTACGTAAGCGGCAGTCTAAAATCAGGAAATGCCCAGGTAAGGTGCCGCCAGAGTGAACAGGGGATGGGGCAAGCAGATTCTCACAAGACAGCTCAGGAAAATCTTCATGGTGAGATTTCATCACATTGTCAGAGTCGCCCGGTGTGCGCTCCTTTGCCTGTTGGCTATACCTGTGTTCGCCCAGCCATTGGTTTCGCAACAACCCATGGCCACACCCACACCCAGCCGTCCGAGCCTGGCCAATGAGATCAGCTCAGCGGACGTTCCGCGCCTGACCGAAGCGCCTAAACTGAGCGACTTTGAAGGCATGACCTCCGCCACTGAACTCGCACGAAAAATGCTGATGGTGGAAGGCTTCCTGCAGCGTAACCCCAAAGACGGCCAGCCGGTTACCCAGCGCACACAAGCCTTTCTGGGTTATACCGCAACGAGCTTTTACGCCATCTTTCTGGCCCATGACACTGATCCTAAGCTGATGCGCGCACGCATGCTGCGCCGCGAATTGATTGACGATGACGACCAGTGCGGGATTTTTCTCGACACGTTCCATGATCATCGCCATGCGTATGCGTTTTACGCCAATCCTTACGGAATCCAGCAGGACGGTCTGTTTTCCGAAACCGACGGCCCGGACAACTCTTTTGACACCGTTTGGCACACGATGACCAAGATCACCGGCCACGGCTACATTCTGGAATTTGAGATTCCATTCAAGTCGTTGCGTTTTCAACCGGCGCCGACGCATACATTCGGAATCATTCTCGCCCGGGTGTTGCCCCGAAACAACGAACGAGCTTTTTATCCGGAAAATTCCGAGCGTTCCCAGGGCTGGCTGGTGCATGAAGGCGATTACAAACCGTTTGAGGAAATCTCTCCGGGGCGCAACATGCAGTTCATTCCCTATGGATCAATCGGCGCGTTCCGTGACCTGGACCAACGAGATCCAGCCGGCGCACGCTTCAGTGGAAAACATGTTGCTCCCAAAGAAGGCCTGGATTCCAAAATCGTCATCAAAGATAGTCTGGTACTGGACACTACGATCAATCCGGACTTTGGACAGATCGAATCGGACGACCCTCAGGTCACGGTAAACCAGCGCTTTGAGGTGTTCTTTCCGGAAAAGCGTCCGTTCTTCCAGGAAAACTCCAATTACTTTTCAACGCCCCTCAACCTGTTGTTTACGCGCCGGGTGGTCGATCCCTTGTATGGAGCACGGCTGACGGGGAAAGTTGGGCCGTGGGCCATTGGCACCTTCCTCGCCAATGACCGCGCGTCTGGCAAGAGTGTGATCGACACTGATCCTCTCTCCGGTCACAACGCGTATGTCGGCGTTTTCCGTTTGAATCGGGAGATTGGACAGGGCAACAGCATTGGCGTTATTTACACGGACCGTGAACTCCACACGGCGCCCAACAGTTTCTGCGGGCAGACGGAGTGCGCCGTGGGCTCCAACCGGGTAGGCGGAGTCGATGCCCGCATCAAGATCAATCAGAACTGGCAGGCTAACGCCCAGGCAGTAACCAGCGTAACCAAGTTCAATGATGGCACTCATCAGTCCGGCCCCGCGTACCAGCTCTTTGTGGAGCGCAGTTCGCGCGACCTGGAATTCAACACCATGTACCTGGATGTCTCGCCCGGATTTAACACTGATCTAGGTTTTGTTAACCGGACTGACTTCCGCAGGTTCAGTAATTTTGTGGGGTACACCCGGCATCCTGAAGGTAAGAATCTGGTGGCTTACGGTCCGCGCCTGTTTGAACAGACTTTGTGGGACCACAATGGCACCCGTCTGGACTACTTGGCGAACCCAGGCTATGTATGGACGTTCCAACGCAATACGCAGATCAACTTTTTTTCCAACTGGGAACACGAACGGTTGCGGCCACAAGATTTTTCCACCTTGGCAACGAACCGCGACTACACGCACGTTATAGGCGGCGCGGAGTTCGGCACACAATATTTCAAATGGATCAACCTGGACATCGAAATGGACTGGGGAACAGCCACCAACTTCGTCCCCCGCAACGGTCCGCCGGTGATCGCCTTTCAGAACACGGCATTCATGCGTGGAGTGGCCCGTCCGGCTAAAGGCCTGACGATAGAAAATACTTACATCATGACCCGCCTGCTGGACCAGAACACTCGCCGGAACATCTTCAACAATTACATTATCCGCTCCAAGTGGAACTATCAGTTCACCAAGGAATTTTCACTGCGCCTGATCGGCCAGTACACCGCCACTCTGGCGAATCCGGGCTTGACGACTCTACCAAGCACCAAAAACTTCAACGGTGACGTCCTGTTCACCTACCTGCTAAATCCCGGAACCGCAATCTACCTGGGATATAACAGCAACCTGCAAAACCTTGATCCGACTCTGCGCGGCGCTTGCTCGGGCCTTAACTGTCCTCCCGGTCAATCACCGGACGGCCTGCTGCGCACGCGCAATTCGTTCATCAATGATGGGCGGCAGGTTTTTGTAAAAGTGTCGTATCTGTTCCGGTACTAGCACTCCATAATCTTTTGGAGGAGTTCATGAAAGCACTTGTACGATTCGCCCTCGTCATTTTCTTGCTCGCCTTTGTCCCGAAGGCGTTTGCTCAGACCGAAGGTGACGCGCTTGGCAAGCTCTTGGATCCTCTCATTGAAAAAGGCCTGCATGACGATCCCACGCCCGGCTTGGCGATAGGCGTGGTGCACAACGGTCGCGTGGTTTATGCACGCGGCATCGGCAACATGTCCCTAGGCCCCGCTGGCAAACCAGTTACTCCGGAAACGGTTTTCCACATGGCGTCGGTGACAAAACCTTTCGTTGCGACCTGCGTGCTGCAACTCTGGGAACAAGGCAAGGTGGATCTGGATGCTCCGGTTGTCAAATACCTTCCTTATTTCCGTTTGAATGATCCGCGGTTCCGCACGATCACGGTGCGCCAGATGCTGACTCATACCTCCGGCATGCCCGATGTTGAAGACTACGAATGGGACAAGCCGCAATATGACGACGCTGCCCTGGAACGTTACGTAAAAAGTCTGACTCCGCTCAAGTTGCTCTGGACCCCGGGGACCAAGATGGCTTACAGCAACATCGCGTATGAAGTACTGGGCGACCTGGTGGCCAAAGTATCAGGGATGACATTCGAGGAATATGCGGACACACACATCCTGAAACCGCTGGGGATGACTTCAAGCACACTGTTGATCAAGCAGGCAGACCCCGCCAAGCTTGCACAGGGATACACGCGGCCGCGCGATGGCGGATACGAGAGTATTCATCCCGTTCCGGCGTATCCGTACAACCGCCCTCACACTCCTAGCTCAAATCTCCACTCAAACGTGGACGATATGTTGCGGTGGGCCACGGCTAATCTCAACCATGGCGAATTGGACGGGAAGCGTATTTTGAAAGTTTCAACGTATGACCTGATGTGGAAGCCAGCAGTTGACGTGGAATTCTGCAAAGGTCCGGACAACACCAACTGCAAAAAGCCCGGAGGCCAGGTTGGCATCAGTTGGTTTATTGAAACCAAAGAGGGACACACCGTGATCTCCCATGGCGGCGGAGACGATGGCTTTGCAACCGGAATCGTTCTAATACCCGATCTGGGGGTGGGTATTGTCTTTATGCAAAATTCTCTGCATCCGGGCATGACCGTCGCGCGAAGTGCCCAGCATGAACTTCTTCAGTTTTATCTGCACAAGTAAATTTTCGTCCTGGAGCACTCAGGGGCAGTGAGTCCCTGGATCCCACTCTCAAACTACGACCACCCGAGCCGAGGCCGGTCTTGTAGAAAACTCCAAAAACAGACGGGCGTTTTCTATAGTTATGTCAATGACTAGATTTTAATAGCGTAAGCCAATTTCGCTCTAGTTCCAAAAGTGAACACAGCTATTAATACACTATAAACTTTCTTGCACATAGTACTTCTACCACTAGCCTGAATATAGCAACATATATTACCGCGATTCACTTTACGAATGCCTAAACGAACTACTATGGTTTGCGGGCTACCTTCTCCGCCAAAGCCACAACACTTGCTAACGTCGACCTAGAGAGCTGGTCTACCTAGGTGCGCGGGGCGTATCCCTGTCGCAAGAAAGAAGGATCCTAAGATGAGATCACGGCATTTGTTACTCGTGGCAGTCTTATTACTCTGTGTAAGCTATAGCTCAGCACAAACCCAAGTTGAAGTGTTCAATGTTCAAGTTTATGAAGGCATCTACCCTGACTTACTGAACGCTTACGGCGTGAATACGGCAGGAGCCACCAATCATTGGCTGACGCAAGGCCTGCCGGTGGAAGGAAAGCGCGCAAGCTTTGTTTTTGATCCTGCTTACTATCTGGCACACAACGCCGACGTAGCCACCGCTTATGGAGCTACAAATTACTCAGGAGCGCTTCAGCACTTCATGCAGTATGGTTTGTCGGAGGGCAGGCGGGCGAGCCTGGAGTTCGACGTTAAATGGTATCTGGCACACTATCCTGACCTCGCGGCCCGGTTTGGCACTAACTATCAAATGGCGACCGATGATTTCATCAACACTGGTTTGCCGTCACTGGGGAGGCAGGGCAGCGCCGATTTCTCGGTGCAAAACTATATCGCCATGTATCCGGATGTGAGCTTCGGATACGGTTATCGGTCAACATTATATTCAGATGCCATAATGCATTGGTTGCGTCGCGGCAAGACCCTGGGTAGACATGGCTTTGGGTTCTTCCCCACTAACCCCGAATGCGGCACAGGTTCAACCACTGAATTTGGCACCGTGCCGGCCACCGGCCCGCTCTCAATCACCGTTTCCCGCGCCGGAAGTTTCACCAGTGACGGCGGTGTCGTTTATATGAACCCGCCGGCGGGCTCTGCCGCCCCGCTGGTGCTGGTTGGAGCCAATCCAGCGAAGGGACAATATTCTGTCGCTGCCGGAGTTTATTCATTTAACTCCGCGGACAAGGAACAGCCTCTGCAGATCACGTACAATCTGGCGCCAATTTCGTCTGATTACCAGCGCATCTTCTTCGCTGACCCCGCCCAGTACACCGGCACGTTTGGTGATGGAAGCTCACCGACCAGCCCTCTACCGCCTGGCAGCTTTTCCATTGGCAGCCACACAATCACCATGAACATGGATTACCAGTTGCGGTGCAGAGTTGAAGGCGGCGCGGACTGTGATTTGGACAAGATTCTCAGACGGTCAACAACTTTGGTTGTTTGTCTTGCACCCGGAACTTATTTGACCAACGGAGAGTATGACCTGATTTTTAACGGCAGCCGAGCGGCGGGCACGAATCTGGGCTTTACCCTGGGAGCCGGATGGCGCTTTCATGGCGCGGGAATGTCACAGACTACCGTCAAGCTGAATTCGTTCTTGCCCATCCCCATGGGCACCACAACAAACCTCCCTCCGGGCAGTGGATACAACGCGGCCTTCGGTACGCACGACGACTCGGCCGACAATGTTGAGGTGTCTGACCTGACGGTCGATTTGAATTACCCAGTTCTTAAGGGACAGAGTCCGAGTACGCCACTTCAACTGCTCGGCGTCCAGTTGCGGTCGAATAAAGGCGGGCACAATATCCACAACATCAATGTCTCAAACTATGCTTCGGAGAACGGATTAGAAGCCTTTCCGATCTGGATCGTCTCGGTAGCGAAAGTGGGATCGGCGCTGAGCAAAAACAATCAGATCAAGTACACGATTCTCGGGAACTCTTCGCCGCCGCCGGGCCTGTGCACGGGCATCACAATTGCCAACGTGCAGGGTGAAGTTGCGTACAACGTGGCCAACGGCTGGAGCTCCTATGGCAACACCTTTGGCGGGTGCCAGGGATTTGGCGGATGGAGCCTGGACAACGCCTGGTTCCATGACAATTTTGCCTTGAACAACAGCGCCAGCTTTCTCACGGACAGCCTGACGAACCGCACGGTCACCATCGAGTACAACCAATTCCTGAATCCGTCCGGCTGGGGCATGGTGATTGGCGGGACTGGACGCTATGACTACTACACCATCCAGTACAACGAAATTGATCTTTCCAACTTTGGCAGCACGGGCATTCTGTTCCAGGGCGATGTTACCGGTGCAAACGTGACGCGTAACAACATCACCGTGCAGGGAACCGCCGGCCAAAACCACGGAATCTCATTCAGGGCGAACGCTAACCGCAGCTTGAACATTGGGAACGCTTTGCAGTTCAACCAGATTTCAAGCCGGGCGAGCAATGACGCGGTTCCTGCCCATAACTGCGTTTTTAACAACACGAATGAACAAGGCACGCCAGGCGTTATTCCCAATACACAAAGCGCCGCGTGCGCGGCTCCGCCCGCGGCTTACGCCACGTTGCAGACTGACGGCAATTTCGTGGTATACGGAGCTGCCGCGGCTGCGCTTTGGGCGACCAATACCTACGGCACTAACGCCACCAACATTGTTATGCAGAATGACAGCAATCTGGTGGTCTACCAGGCTATATGGCAAGCCGGCACGTACGCTCCTCCCTTGGCCGGACAGTATCCGCCACAAGGATGCAGCATAGGAAGCAACACGCTGTTCGTTGGACAATCGCTGAACGGCGGCCAGTGCATCGTGTCCAACTCTGGGCAGTACTTGCTCTACATGTCGACGGACGGAAATTTCTATATTTACGACAACGCCCACAACATCGGCACCTGGGGACCGGGAACTCAAGGACACCCGGGGGCCTTTGCCCTCATGCAGGCGGACGGCAATTTTGTTGTTTACGCCACCAACGGCGCGGCCCTCTGGAACAGCGCTACATACGGTTCCGGAGCCAACAGCGTACGCATCGAAGATGACGGGCGCATTATCATCTATAAACCGGCGTGGACTACGGGATTCGCTTCTCAATCCCCGGCAGCGATGCCACATCCTCCGTCCACGGAATGCGCTGACGTGGGAAGCGGGACTGGATGGACAGGTGTGCTGTCACCAGGCCAGTGTTTTGTATCACCCAACGGAGTGTATGAATTGTTCATGCAGGCCGATGGGGAACTAATTCTCTATGATCGGTCCGCTAATCCACGCAACCCGATATGGATTAACGAACTGCAACCTTAATAGCTACAGCCTGTCTGCGCGTGGCCCTTTCACGTTTATGTGGCAAGGTGAAAGGGTCGCGCCGGACGGCATGCATTGCGTTGCGACATGGATTCCGTTGCTGGTGACGCGTCATTTCGGCGCAAGTCTTTGCTTCTCGCAACTCAGCGCGAAAGTCGCGCTCCTTTTCCGCGACAAACTTCTCATAGCCGTGGGGATCGATGAACGGATTTGCCTGTCCCCCTTCAGCAAGGAGTATTTTTCGTCCATGTTGAAGTAGGTACCGTAAGCGCCGAGAAAAATATCGCAAGGCAGAGACTTTAAGACGCGCCACCCAGAACCAGGTTGGGGTACCAGACGCCAGCCTTTCAGACTATAATCCGCCCAAGCGCCACGGCGGTCGCGGCCGCGATTGCTGTGGGCAGCGATTAGTTTAGTTAGCAAGAATGAATGCCGGAGATAATCGCATGCAGAAGCAACGCAAACACTATCGATTTGTTTCTTGCTCAAAAGAAACCAATGAGATGGCGGCGGCTCCTATCGACGCTGCCAGGCGGAAATTAGTATCCGGCATTGCCGCCGTCGGGTTGGGCGCGATGTTGACCTCGACTGTCGGCCGCTATACCTCGGCGTTCGGGCAGACTTCAACACCGCCCATGGAAAAACTCCGCCTCGTGGATGTGCATCATCACATCATTCCACCGTTCTATCTCGCCGAGAACCGCGATCGGATTGCCACCTCGCGCGGCGGACAAATCACTCCTGCGTGGCTGGATTGGACACCACAAAAAGCACTGGCCGCGATGGATAAGAATGGAGTGGCTGTTGCCGTTCTCTCGCTTTCATCGCCCCGCGTCTGGTTCGGTGACGCACAGACGGCACGCCAGACTGCGCGTCGAAGCAATGAGTATGCGAGCGAACTCGGACAGAGTCATCCGGGGCGCTTCGGCCTCTTTGCGGCCATACCGCTTCCCGATCTCGAGGGCAGTTTACGCGAGATCGAGTACTCACTCGACGTGCTCAAGGCTGACGGCATTGGGATTTTGACCAGCTATGGTGACAAGTGGCTTGGCGACATCGCCTTTCAGCCCGTTTTCGAGGAACTCAACCGGCGCAAGGCGGTGGTGTTCGTCCACCCAACCACCCCGAATTGCTGCCGGAATCTCATGCCCGGAATCGCAACCGTAATGGCTGAGGTACCGCACGACACTACGCGGGCCGTGATAAGCCTGCTGTATTCCGGTACGTTCACGCGGTTCAAGGACATTCGTTTCATCTTTACTCACGCCGGCGGAACGGTGCCGATGGTATACAACCGCATAATAGAGTACGCGCCCGAGGGTAGTTCTGAGAAGCTGCCGAACGGTGTGGAATACGAGCTTAAGCGGCTTTACTATGACATCGCCGGTACGGCCCATCGATCGGCGATAGCCGCACTCACCAATCTTGTTCCGATGAGCCAAATTCTGTTCGGGAGCGACAATCCATACGTGGGGCTTGCTGAGACGGCCGAAGGCGCGACCAAAGTAGGATTGTCAGCGCCTGATCTTCAGGCCATCAGCCGCGACAATACACTGAGACTACTGCCTCGCCTTCAAGCAAAATTGAAAGTGTGAAATTTCCAAAATGATCTCACAACGGTGCGGTTGTCCACGTTGAGCCTTGCCCCAAGGTGCGAGTCAACCGGGAGCGACCAGCGGATGCTAGAATCGCTGCACGACCATGGCTGTCTCTGTACGTTCCTTCGCGAAAATCAATATCGGATTGAGAATCGGGCCCCTTCGTGAAGATGGCTATCACGAACTACGCACTATCTACCAGACGATCGCACTGCATGACACCGTACGCGTGGACGTAAGCAAGGGCGTGGGCATTGAGATCCATTGCAAAGATCCGCGCGTTCCCAACGACGAGACCAATACCTGCTGGCGCGTGGCCGATCGCGTGTTGCGTGCGCTGAAGACGCGCGGCAAAGTCCGCATCACCATTGAAAAGAGTTTGCCGGTACAGGGCGGGATGGGCGCGGCGTCGTCGAACGCCGTGGCAACTCTGCTGGGACTGGAAAAAGCCCTCAAGCAATCGCTGCCCGCCGAAGACCGTTTGCGCATCGCTTCTGAAGTCGGTTCGGACCTGCCGCTATTTCTGATCGGCGGGACGGTACTGGGCACAGGTCGCGGAGAACAGGTTTATCCCCTCGAAGACCTTCCGGCGTTCCATTGTGTGATCGCGACTCCTGAAGTTGGAGTTT
This sequence comes from Acidobacteriaceae bacterium, assembly GCA_025357215.1. Lineage (GTDB taxonomy): Bacteria > Acidobacteriota > Terriglobia > Terriglobales > Acidobacteriaceae > Angelobacter. The sequence goes on from JANXPR010000090.1 coordinate 9,519, forward strand.
CCACGCCGGCGGCCTTTGCCGATTGGGACAAGAAAGCCGGCACGGCATCGGATGGAAAGTCAAAAATAGCCGGAAAAACAAAGTTGACCGGGATGGAATTGACCAATAATGCCGGCTCCGATAAAATAAACACATTCAGTCAAACAGTTTATGAATGGCTGAATGGCAGTACATTTACCCCAACCGGTGTCCCAAGCAAAGGCTGGGACCGGGCCGAGGCACTGCTTCTCGACCTTGTCCGTACCGGGATAGAAAACGATTTCGAAAGTGTCGTTTTTCCTAAATATCCTGCAATACGCGAGGTCAAACGTGTCTTGGAACGTTCCGGAGCGAAGTATGTGTCGCTATCCGGTTCCGGGTCCACGGTTTACGCGTTTTTCCAGGGTCCAGAGGTAGCAGCTAAGGCCGTTAAGTTATTGCAGGATAATGACATACCTGCACAGGCCACGCTGACCTTGCCTCGCGCACAATACTGGAAGGAAATGTTTCCGCGGAAGTAAGATAAACTCAGATCGCCGGAATCGCACGGGATCGCCGACATCGCGCGTGATCGGAAGACCGGACGTCTAAAGAGTTTTGTGGGCAACCAGTTTTTTCAATGGTATTGGGCCGTCGACTAATGGTAGGTCAAGTGCCTTTGGAGCACTTT
>JANXPR010000101.1 GCA_025357215.1 Acidobacteriaceae bacterium
TGCGCTCAATGTGGCGCAAGAACTGGATTCCCAGTCCTGTACCTTCGTGCGCGCCTTCGATCAGACCGGGAATGTCGGCGACCACGTAAGTATCTTCATGCGGAGGATCCCCGATGGTGACCATGCCCAGATTGGGGTGGAGCGTGGTAAACGGATAGTCGGCTATCTTGGGTTTGGCCGCAGAGATGCGCGAGATCAAAGTCGACTTGCCCACGTTGGGATAACCGACCAACGCCACATCGGCCAGGAGTTTCAGCTCCAAGCGCAAGACGCGTTCTTCGCCGGGGAAACCTGGCTCGTGTTCGCGAGGAGCCTGATGTGTGCTGGTGGCAAAGTGCTGGTTGCCGCGTCCACCGCGACCGCCATGGGCAACGATCAACTGCTCGTCAGGCTGCGAGAAATCGTAAAGCTTTTCGCCGGTGTTGTTGTCGTACACCACGGTGCCCACGGGGACCTTGAGCACCACGCTTTCGCCATCGCGACCGCTACAATTCGAGCCTTCACCGTGACGTCCGCGCTCGCCTTTGTGTTCGGGATTAAACCGGAAGTGAATCAGCGTATTGTGGCGCTGGCTGGATTCCATGACGATGTCGCCACCGTGGCCGCCATCGCCACCGCTGGGGCCGCCGCGCGGGACGAACTTTTCCCGGCGAAAGGCCATGCAGCCATTGCCGCCGTCCCCGGCTTTGATACGGATAATTGCTTCATCAATAAACATAAGGTGTCTATTTGATTGTACCGTCCGCTGCATGGATTCGGGCGGAACGTGAAAAACCCCGCAAAAATGCGGGGTCTGATGGGGAAGCCATGCCAAAGGCTGTCATGCTGAGCGTCGCTCGAGCGAGTCTGGCGATGCGAGAGCAAGTCGAAGCATCCCGAAGGTGGTTGATTTACGACGCTGCTCCAGGGAGTTTCACCGAGGACCTCTGCAGCTTCCTAGTTCCTCGGCAGGCCGCTTCATGAGAACTCCCTGATGCTACATATTTGTCTTGAGCATCCTCGGGATCTTTCGACTGCGCGACGCCATGCAGCGTCGCTGCGCTCAAGACGACAGGGGTTGAAATGCAAGCTTGGGCCGACGACAAATCAATGTTCCGCCTTGGTTGCCAGTTCGTCGATTTCTGTTTTGGTTAGGACGTTTACTTCTTCTCCAGCGCATCCATGCGCTTCTTCATTTCTTCCGGCGACAGATCTTCCATGTGCGTGGCGATGCTCCATTGATGGCCAAACGGATCTTCCAGGGTGCCCATGCGGTCTCCATAAAACTGGTCGGCCATCGGCTTTATGACCCGGGAGCCGAGCGAAACCGCGTGATTGAACATGGCGTCCGCGTCGCTGACATAGAGAAGGAGGCCGATCGTCGTGTTGCCCAGAGTCTGGGGGCCAACGATCTTCATTTCTGGATGTTCGTCGGCCATCATCACATGCGAGCTGCCAATCTTAAGTTCGGCGTGGCCAATGCGTCCGTCCGGCTGCGGCATGCGCATGACTTCCACCGCGCCGAAGACTTTTTTGTAAAAATCAATTGCGGCGGCCGCGCCTTTGATGTGGAGGTAGGGAGTAACGCTGTGGTAGCCGTCAGGAATGGGATTTACTTTGTTCGGCATGAATTCTCCTTAGCAATAAATTGATTACCGATTTCTAGGTTCTAGTCAGCCGGCAGACTGCGCCCCACGGACGCGAACCCTGGCGGCCGTTCGATTCCGGCAGCAATGCAATCAGACGCAAAAACATTGGCAAACGCTGGAGTTGGGCCGCGGTCTTGATCATCGAATGGACTTCAGCTGGCTTCCATCCGGTGGGCACAAAAAAGTCTGGACCTTCTTCCGGACCAAACTTCAGCGGCGAACCGGCTTCGCTCAACACGGGCAATTCCTTTTGCAGCATTTTCAGAAGTCCCGGGGAACACAGATCAATGGCCCACTCGCGGAAACTCGGCTGCGCGGCCAGATCGTTTGCGAGGCCTATGACTTCATCGCGGCTGAGATAGACCAGCAGGCCTTCGGTGATGATCAAAGCCTTTTTCGCCCGGGCGCCCAGTTCATGAAACAATTTGCGGCGGGCTTCAACGTCGGCAAGATCAAGACGGACGCGTTCGAAGCGGCAACACGGCGTTTCGCCCCGCATGATTTCTTCCTTGTAGTCGATCATGGGAGGAAAATCGACTTCCACCCATTGCAGGCTCGCCGGCAAATCCATGCGATAAGGCCGGGTATCGAGGCCGGCAGCTAGGTTGATCACCATGTCCGCTCCCTGCTTGATCTGCTCGTTGATGATCTGATCAAAACGGACGGTGCGGGCGACATAGGGCCAGTCGGGCGAAGCCTTGCTCGCAATGGTTGCCGCAATCTGCTCGCCGCGCGCGCCGGCCAGCTTGCGCGCGTAAGGATCGCGGAAGTGTGCATCCGGGCGTTCGCTTTCCCGGGCGCGATAGACAGCCACCCACAGAGCGGTGTCTGAAATGTTGCGAATGAGCGGTTCGGCGGGGGTTGTCATTGATTTGTTGACTCTCTTTTCAGTTGCGGTCTTGGACCTGGACTCATTCAGACCAGACAATTGTGTCTGAAAGGCGGCGCTTCTGTATTGTAAAAATTTGACCCTATTTAGAAATCGGAACGTGGTTCAGATGTTCTGTCTTCGAAGCCGTATAGGTTGTGGGATTAATGCCAGAAAATGCCTTGAAGTCGTGTATAAAATGCGCCTGGTCGTAGTAGCCACAGGTAGCGGCAATATCCACCCAGTTATTTTCCCGGCCGGCTTGGAGCATCTTTAAAACCTGCTGAAAACGTTGCACGCGGCAGAATAATTTCGGCGTCAGACCCACCTGATCGCGAAAAATCTGAATGAAACGACGCGAGCTCATGCCGATCCGGTCGCTCACTTCTGCAACGGACCGCGGACGATTGACGCTGCCAAACATCGACAGAGCAAAGCCTACTGCCGGGTGGCGTTCCAGCGGTTTAAAGGCTCGGACGAGGAGGCTTTCTTCCAGAATACGAAACTTTTCGTGTGGAGCAGCCGCCGCTAACAGCCGTTCGCGCAGGAACCGCGCTTCCGGTCCCCACAGATCTTCGAGCGCCACGTGCCGGTTGTACAGCTCGTCCGCGGGAAACTTGAAGAAGGGAAAAGATCCACCGGGCTTGAAGTGAATGCCCAGAACGCAGGCTTGCTGCGCGGTATCGATCACAAAGAAGTTCGAGTGCGGACCGCAGATCAGCGTTCCGGGAAGTTCGTCGTATTTGGACAGATCGTCGCGATCATAAATGCGAGCGGCATCCTTTTTCAGGTTGATCACTAGTTCCACGGAGCCATCGGGCATCAGGCGCTCGTGGGTATGGTCACGCTGGGGAAAACCGTCGTAATACCAGAACATCTCCACGAACTGGGCCAGAGGGGGCTGCGGAATGTGATGCAGGAACAGCAAGGGGGCACCTGAAGGGAGATTATAGACCGGAGTTTATTGACAAAAGAAAAACGCCGGCAGATTGAAAGCCACCGGCGCCACATAGCTTAGAACGCTTTCGCGTTAAAACTTACTTTTTCTTCGTCGCCTTCTTGGTGTCGCCGCCTTCCGGCTGCTTGGCAATGATCATGCCTGAAATCTTTTTGTAGGTGGCGGCGGGGATGATCTTTTTGCGGGTCAGGTCGGTCTTCACCTTGTACGGGCGGCCGTCAATGATCTTCTGGGAGTAAACGTCGCCGATGCCCGGCAGAGCGCCCAGTTCGGCCTTGGTGGCGGAGTTAATGTCGACCAGTTTAGTATCAGCCGCGGCAGCAGCAGGCGCCGCGCCTTTTTTGGACTTCTTGTCGGACTGGGCAAAGCCCATGGTGCCGATCAGGCCCAGCAAGCAGAGCGTAAGCAGGATGCGTGAAAAGAGTTTCTTACCCATTTTGGCTGTCTCCTTTTTGAACCGTTGAGTCTTTATTTCTAGGGATAAATTGAGCGACAACAGTCTAACAAGAGCTACGGGCCTGAAAAATGACTTAACTTTAGGCTTTCGCCGCTTCAGCCGGTTCCACGAGCACGAAGCGTCCGCTGGTGCCACGGTCCACGAATTTGATAGTGCCGGTGACCTTGGCGAAAAGAGTATCGTCTTTACCGCGACCCACGTTGGCGCCCGGCTTAATGCGGGTGCCGCGCTGGCGGACGATAATTGTGCCTCCGGGCACCAGTTGCCCGCCAAAAGCCTTTACGCCCAACCGCTGCGCGTTAGAGTCGCGTCCGTTTCTAGAACTGCCTAATCCTTTTTTATGTGCCATGACTGATTCCTTGTTTCCAGATAAATCGTTCTAAGTCTCGGGCCGTGGCCCGAATGAAAAACTTGTTTCGCCCGCGAAGGACGGCCTTATTTCTTTTTGCCCTTGGCGGCCGCTTTTTTCGGTGCAGCCTTTTTGGTAGCCGGCGCCTTCTTCTTGGCGCGACCACTTGCGGGCTTTGCCTTCGCAGCATCGCCTTCGGCCTTGGCTTTCTTGGCCTTCTTCGGCAATTCGGGGGCAGAGAATTTCTGTCCGTCAAAAGCGATCTCAGTAATGCGGACGGCGGTGAATGACTGCCGGTGTCCTTGTATCTTCTTGTATTGCTTTTTGCGTTTCAGGTGGAAGACCAGGATCTTGTCGTGACGGCCTTCTTCCATGATCTCGCCGCTGACCTTGGCGCCAGCGCCGGGGCCAATGCTGCCTGCTTTGCCGGAAACCGCCAGCACGTCGTTAAATTCCACCGTCTCGCCTTCTCCGGCAGACAGTTTTTCAATCTTGACTACATCTCCGGGGGCTACACGATATTGCTTCCCACCCGCGCGAATCACCGCGTACATAACAGTCTCCAGACGTCCTTGGCCAACTGATTGGCATAAAAGGACTTAAAATGATCTTGAAATATAGCTGAATGCTATCCGGTTTGCTCTGAGCCTAACGCCTGCAGGCAGGAACTTACAATTCTGGCAAACCCTGTAATTCTAACGTGATAGGCCGGGAATGGTCAATAAGAGATGGGGTTCAAAACGGCGAATCCAGCAGCTAACGGTTTTCCCTGCAACGCGCGGTCTCTGGTCGCTATTCAAATCGGATTACGATGCCTGCGGAAATCCGCGGAGTGTTCTGCCAGTTCGATGTGGTGCTGTTGCCGTGAAAGTGCGATCGCAGCAAGTCGACTTGAACCAGCCGCAGAGCAAAGTTGCGACCAACATTCAAGTCCAGCCCTCCGCCCAATGCAAAAGCGAAGGCTGTGCTTCCCACTCCCTGTGCGCCAATCGAGGTGAGGCTACCAAGATGCACACCGCCAAAAAGCGCCTGCGCAAATGGCGTGACTCTACTATTGTTGCGAAAGGCGATCTTAGGACCAAACAGAAATGTAGCTTGCGACGTGCTGTTGGCCAGCAAACCAGAAGTAAACGTCGTGTGGTAAATACCAAATTCCCCAACTACTCCGAGCCACGGTTTCGGGTTCACAGAGATGGAACCAACCCCTCCGTTACCGCTGAAACTTTGTCCCAGGATGGTGGGACTAAAGTGAGAGTAACCGCCGAATAGTTCAAGCTTGGGATAGTCTTGTCCCTGGGCTCGTACGCTACCTACAAACCCTAGAAGTACGGCGAAAATCAACGAAAACCGATTGGGATGCTTCACTGTTAACCCGCTCTCATCAAGCCACTTAATTTTCAAAGAGATAGCAGAGGCGATACTCTCATCTCTTATTTGTATAAGATATACTCCAATCGATCCGCTTTGTCTGGTATCAGCTACCTCTAGCACTAGTCGTCAGATAGATGGACTCAGCTCAGCGCTTTAGGCAATCCAGGTTCGCCAAAAAAAGTACGTCGCCATGCCATAGCCGATGACTAGCACCACATAGCTGATGGTCTGCGGCTGCATTTTCTGCGCATAGTGAGCGCCGCCGTAACCACCCACGATTGCGCCAATGGTCATCACAAACATCTGCGGCCAGAGCACGGCGTGCGCAAGAATAAACACGATGATGGCCACGGTGTTGCCGCAGGTGATCATCCCCGTGCGCACTCCGCTCATGGCGTGAATGTCTTCCACGCCCATCAACGCCAGCAGCGGCAACATGAGGATGCCGACTCCAGCGCCGAAATATCCGACGTAAATTCCAAGCACACCTTGCGCCAACGTGACCAACGCAACTTTCGTCAGCGACGGACCTTGTTGTGCGTTTCTTTGGCCGGCAATTGTGCCGGCGTGAGACCCTGCCCATCCAGTGAGCTTGCTTCTGAAGTTGAAGAACAAAGTCCCAACCAGCAGCAGCCAGGGGACGAGCCGGTCAAACGTCGCTGGCTTGGTCTTGAGCAGCAACTGCGCGCCGATCAGGCTACCGATGACCGTACTGACGACCAGGGGAATCATTCTCCGGACGAGCTCACTGGACATCGACTTGCGATACGCGCTGGTGGAAGCAATGGTCCCCGGCCATAGAGCGGTGGTGTTGGTGGCGTTAGCGATCGTCGACGTGACGCCAGTGAACATCAACGCCGGGAACGAAAGGAAGCTGCCGCCGCCGGCCACGGAGTTGAGCGCGCCCGCGATCACGGCAACGGAAAACAGCAGGATGATGTGGGATGGTGTCACGAGATTATTAGCTTATCAATTCGTTGCCCGCGCGCTGCAACACTTCCAGCGCCAGCTTTTTGCGTTCAGCATGAATCAGAATAAAGTCCGTATTAAAGGTAGAGATGGCAAAGATTGGGATCCGTTCCCTGACCAGCGGTCCAAGAAATTTGTGCAGGATGCCCACGGAATCCAGCGGGAACGGGCCTTCGAGTTGCAGACAGGCAAAACCTTTCTGGGCAGTCGTTCCTTCGGGCACGGCGGATTCTTCGCAGACAACCGATAATTCTTCGGTCGTGGCAGTTACCGAAGAAAAAGCACCTTGTGTCGCCCACGCGGGCACAGCTGATCCCGCAGGTAGCTGAGCGATAGCGAATTGTCCGGGGATGACTTTAAATCTCATTGGCGGTTGGCTTTCGTCTGTTCGGCTTTCATTGTTGCGACCCTTGGCCCTTGCGCGCGCTGAACACAGCTTTCATGGCGGCGATCAACAGAACTAAGACCAGCGTTACGGCGTTCGCGGCGATGATCGGCGGATTGCTCAGGATCAGTCCGTATGCCAGCCACGCGCCTACTCCGGCCGCAAAGAGCACGATCATGCCCCAGGACAAGTCGTCACAATGCTGCGTCCGCCACGTCTTGACGGCCTGCGGGACAAACGAAATCGTGGTCAGCGCTCCGGCCACAAAACCCAGCATGGTGATCATCTTCATCTTTTTATATATGTCCCGGGCTATATATCCCGCCTAAGTAGGTTCACGGCCTTCCGCTGCTGGACCCGTTTTATCGGGAAGAAATATTCTGCTCACTGATCTTCTTGTTGTAGCATCCAAACTTACATTGCGAGCTAAACCATGCCCGAAAAAGCTGCATTTTTAACATTTCTTCTTGCCGCGTTCATGCTCAACATTGCTCCCGGGCCGGACATGCTTTACGTCATTGGCCGCTCCGTGGGCCAGGGACGCCGCGCCGGAATTGTCTCCTCACTCGGCATCTTTGCCGGATGCTGGGTACACATCTTCGCTGCTGCCGTGGGTATTGCCGCGTTGTTGCGTTCGTCACCGATGGCCTTCAACGTGGTGCGCTATGCCGGAGCCGCGTATCTTCTATATCTCGGCGTAAAGATCATTTTGCAACGTGCCGGATCGCTCGACGCTCAGCAACTTCCGCCAGATTCTCTCGGCAGCATCTTCCGCCAGGGCGTGATTACCAACATTCTCAATCCTAAAGTTGCGCTGTTCTTTCTGGCATTTTTGCCGCAATTTATAGATGCTCGCCGCGGCAGCGTCGCTCTGCAAATTCTCGTACTCGGCCTCATCTTCAACGTTGGCGGGACGCTGGTAAACCTCGCGGTCGCTTGCGCTGGAGGCACGCTTGGCGAACTTCTGCGCCGCAGCCCGCGTTTTGCTCAAGTCCAGAAATGGTTCACCGGGCTGGTATTCATCGGCCTGGGAGCAAGACTGGCGTGGCAGCGAAGGTAGCTTCACCTCTCGATCTCACAGTCGCGCACACCGAAAACCTTCATCCGCACCATGACCTCAACGTAGAGACGTGGCATTGCCACGTCTCAAATCTCCCCGGCCATCCATCACCGTTTCTCCACGTCCATCCATTTTTCGATGTGCGCCGGCGGTTGCCATGCTGCGAGTTTGTCCAGCATTTCTTCCGGCGTTTCGCCCACCTGCACCAGCCCGCGATTTTCCGGACGCACAAAATCCTCTTGCACAATGTGATCAAGGAAGACCAGTAGACCATCCCAGAATTTTTCTACGTTCAGCAGGCCGCACGGTTTCTGCTGGATTCCCAATTGCGACCATGTGACCACCTCGCAGAATTCTTCCAGCGTGCCGTAACCGCTGGGCATGGCGATGAACGCGTCTGACAAGTCAGCCATGAGCGCTTTGCGCTGGTGCATGGTATCGACGACGCGCAACTCGGTCACGCCGCGATGGCCCACTTCGCGCCGCAACAGCGAATCGGGAATCACGCCAATCACCTCGCCGCCTTTTGCCATGACAGCGTCAGCCACCACGCGCATCAAGCCGATGCTGCCGCCACCGTAAACCAGGCCAATGCCGCGCTCAGCCATTAAATGTCCCAGACGGATGGCCGTTTGCTCGTATCCCGGACGCGAACCTTTTGCCGAACCACAAAACACGCAGATTCTCTTCATGTTTTCCACAAGAAATTCACTGTACTACAAAACGAGTTGGTTACCCCACGTTGCACGCATCCCAAAAACACAAAAAGCGAGGAGCCAGCTACTGCTCCTCGCTTTCTGCAATTTTGATCCCGAGCGAACTCGCGCTTACGCGGTCTTCATCATGAAATGTTTTTCCACGTCGGCGTCCTGGGTCACGAGCTTGCTGGCTTCGTCACGCAGACTTTCAAACAGCACCGTGCTCAGATAGCGTTCGCCAAAATCCGGTATCACGACAACAATCAGCTTGCCGTTATTTTCTGGACGGCCAGCCACCTTCAACGCCTGCGCGACCGCGGCTCCGCCGGATATGCCGATGAAGATGCCTTCTTCCTTCACCATACGCTTGGCGATTTCCAGGGATTCGTCCAGCGTGGCGGTCATGACTTCGTCAATCAGATCGGTGCGCAGCACGTCCGGCACAAAGCCTCCGCCAATCCCTTGGATTTTGTGCGGTCCGGGCTTGCCGCCGGAGAGTACTGGCGAATCGATGGGCTCCACCGCCACAACTTTAAAGCTGGCTTTCTTGGGCTTGATGAACTCAGCCACGCCAGTGAGCGTGCCGCCGGTGCCTACGCCGGAAATCAGTATGTCCACCTTGCCGTCCGTGTCGTTCCAGATTTCCGGGCCAGTGGTTTCGCGATGGATCTTTGGATTGGCCGGATTGGCGAACTGTTGCAGGATCACGCCGTTCGGCGTTGTGGCCAGGATTTCGTTGGCCTTGGCGATGGCGCCTTTCATGCCCTTAGGCCCCGGCGTAAGGATGAGCTCCGCGCCGAACGCCAGCAGCACCACGCGGCGTTCCATGCTCATGGTTTCCGGCATCACCAGGATCAGCCGATAGCCGCGCGCGGCTGCGGCAAAGGCCAGACCAATGCCGGTATTGCCACTGGTGGGCTCAATGATCACCGTTTTGCCGGGAGAAATCTTGCCGGCCTTCTCGGCTTCATCCACCATGCTCACGCCAATGCGGTCTTTCACGCTGGCGTTGGGGTTAAAGCCTTCCAGCTTGGCCACCACGGTTGCGCCCATGCCGGCGGTTAGCTTGTTGAGACGCACCAGGGGCGTGCGACCGATGGTCTTGGTTATGTCCGAATAGATGTTCATCTCTCCACCTTTTTCTTTATTTAAGCAAACCGCCAGTGAAACTTTTTTGATCTCCGCCACCTTGGATGCCTGCTGGGCACTGATTCACCCGACGCCTTATTCAAGTATCCAAGCTGCCGTTGCACAAGCACGGCCTTAGCTCGGCCCCGCTTGCGTGCTGGCGATCATCTTTCCGTACGATCCCGTTGTTCCGTACAACCAACGTTCCGTACAAAGTCAGGCGTCCCGCGAGAGATATATAAGATTACGCTTCCAGGGGAAAAGAGGCAAAATCTTGGGGGCACTAGTCCCGCAGTCAGATTGGAACGCGATTCCAGTTCAATGGCAATCTATCAGGCGCTCTTGATCTTGATGCCGACTGTAATTGTGTTCTCGGTAACTGGCCCCAATTTCAACGCAACGCGAGGGTCAAGAGACGATAGCACGAAGGGAAACGTCATCTGCTCTTCCGACTGACTGACCATCCCAGTGTTATATGCGCGAAAATTCGTTCCTTTGTAGCTAACATCAACGTTGTAGCGGTGAACTGCCAGAGCAAGACTTCGGACGGTTGGCATCCGCTTTGCATCGAGGTAGTCCTGGAGACCACTGTTGCCGACATCTAACGATTTCGCAAATTCTGAGCGAGGTATGCCATTAAGACGCGCAAGTTCGTAAGCGTCATTAATTTGCTTTGAAAATTGTGCAATAAAGGCGTCATCCTCTGCTGTGTGCTTTTTTGGGCAATAAAGACCTTGACTAACCAAGGCTGATTTGCTAATCTTCTTACATGGAAACACCAAAGACACTTCAGCAAGCAATACAGCACTACAGCGACGAACAGGTTTGCATTGATGCTGTGGCCCGGATGCGATGGCCGGAGGGCGTTCCTGTTTGCCCAGCCTGCGGACATAAGGATCACTACTATCTTAAGACTCAGAAGCGCTGGAAGTGCAAGGAGTGCTACAAGCAGTTCACGGTGAAACTGGGAACAGTGTTTGAGGATTCACCGATATCGCTAACGAAATGGCTCCCCGCTTTGTGGATGCTCTGCAACTGCAAGAACGGAATCAGTAGCTATGAGATTTCGCGTGACTTGGGTGTTTCACAAAAGGCTGGATGGTTCATGTTGCAACGTCTGCGCCTTGCCTTGCAAGACGGTTTCTTCGGATCGAAACTAACTGGCGAGGTTGAAGTTGACGAAACTTTCATCGGCGGGAAAGCCCGAAATATGCACGTGAGCGAGCGCAAGCGCCGGATTACCGGAACGGGAACCAAGGACAAGACGGCTGTCATGGGAATACTTGAACGTGGCGGGAAAGTACGCGCCACGGTGGTTCCCAACCGCAAGAAACATGCTTTACAGGCAGAAGTCTATCGGCATGTCGAAGCTGGAGCCGCCCTATACTCAGACGCTCTAAAATCTTATCAAGGCTTGGCCGGAGATTACGCTCACGAAGTGATTGACCATGCCGTGAAGTACGTAGATGGGCGCGTTCACACGAACGGACTGGAGAATTTCTGGTCGTTGCTCAAGCGCGGAATCTCCGGAACATATGTGAGCGTAGAACCATTCCATCTATTTCGCTACTTGGATGAGCAGATGTTCCGATTCAATAATAGGAAAGACGAGGCGGGGAAGCCATTGACTGATTCTGATCGTTTTCAGTTGGCCTTATCGCAGATCGCGGGGAAGAGATTGACCTTTGCTGAGGTGACCGGAAAGGTTGCTGGCAGTCCAGCGAATGCTTAATCCTTTGCGCGGGAAGCGCGGCCCGAAGCCTGTTTCCCGCTCTGTCTCGCCTTCTTCGCGGCGTCGAGTCTAGCTTTGATTTCGGAGTGAGGAACAGACAAGACTTTTTTTAGTGCTCTTTGAAAATTAGAAAATTCATCGGGTTGATCGCTGCTACCTTGCCGGGATGAGCGTATGCCCGCCATTCCGTTTTCAGTTTAACACTAAAAACGGGATGGCGGGAGTGTGTCATCGGAATTCGCCAATGAACAGCAAAACAACATCTCTGACGTACTTCGCAAGTTGAAGCAATCCTGGAATGACAGGTTGATTTTGCCCTTGTCCAAACTCCCGGAACGCTACCTCCGTGGTGAACTTGGAGTCCATTGTCATATTAGCGACCTTAACGGAAATGCCAAGATTTGCCTGTCGCTCTATTTCCCAAATCACCTCCGGACGCAGGTGAAGGTTGAAGGCCGGGGTGACGAGTGCGAGTTCCCGATGTTTATCGGTTCTGTCCATATCATGGACAATGAGCAATGGGTCGTTCAGAGGGTCCGGTCTCATGTATGGCTGCAGACCGTGGATCAATGTTGTCGCGCTGGGGCTGATGCCCTCTATCTTGCTACGATATCGGGCAAGTTCACCTTTCGTCGCTCCCGGCCTATTGGGATCGTTGGGTGCAACGGGAAACTCGATATTGACGAGACGCGTAGGTCGGAGTATCTCGGGTGTCAATTGGAAAGCAAGATGATTGAGGGAGGTTCGCAGATGGTGGGCGATCTCTCCAGCAAGAACGCTGAACCTGAGGGGAACCGCTCGTCCGCTATGTTCATCGACAGCCTTAAAGAACGCCTCGTGGTCGTCATTGTCCCCGATAGGTGCGGGGCCGTCCTCAAGGAAAATCTCGATTTCCCTGCTAAAATTGACGATGTTTTCATCGGCCCGTTTTAGCTTTTCGAAAACACCTGCCAAGGGATGGACAATCTGTTCCATCCTGTAAGCATAGCAAGTGTTGTTTGGTTAGCCAAGGTATTTATTCCCCTTTTTTGGCATAAAAAAGTTCTTTGCGCCCAAATCATTGTAGCGTGTTATCCAGTTAACTGGATTACATTCAGTTAACTGTACAAATGGCAAATAAAAAAAGAAATTCACTGTGCGTTGTCGCCGCTTTGGATGCTAGAATAAACGCCCTTCGGCACTGGAGGTAACTATGCCAGGTAAAGACGTGTCCCTCGGAGAATTCGTTAAGCAGCTTGCCGTCTTGATGAGCGGCAACGATCTAGTAATGCTTTTCAAAGAAGAAAAGCCTTGGCATACAGTCTTTTACCGTTTGAAGCGCGAAAATACCGCAGGTAAGCCCGCGTTCTTTAACACCTTGCGGTTTGATTGGGACGGTCCATACCCTAAGTCTCAAGAACTTTCTAGGTTTATACAGGTGCTTCACTGCGCTGGCACGGTAGGGGCAGTAAATCCTTCTTACGAACAGATCGTTTTGAGCGGTGAAATGAGCGACTTGTGGTCCAAACTTCTGGAGGGCTTGGCCCCGGAGGCCAAAGGCTTTCTAGATCATGCTACGGCCATCGCAAAAGAGGAATTTCCTGCTGAAAGAGAAGCGGTTGATCCACGACCACTTGTGGGGAACCAATCGGTTCTCTTGGCGAGAACTTGCCATTATCGACTCTCCGATTTTCCAGAAGGTTACACGGAATCCACCAGACTGGGCTCGCCTACTACGTATATCCATCTGCACGTCACAGCCGGTTTGAGCACTCGCTGGGAGTTGCAACGATTGCGTCCAAGATCTTTGACGCCCTGTCTCAAAGGCACCTTCCAGTGCTTGAAACGATAGCGAAAGCTGTAAGCCCGAATGTTGAGCCGAAGCAAACTCTTCTGCAGCTTAGAGCTGAACTGAGGCTTGCGGCCTTGCTCCATGATACAGGCCACAGTCTCCACAGCCATGCATCCGAACGCGTGTATTCAGAGCTGCCGTTATTGAAGAAAGCCGCCGACGAGCTAAACATCTTTCGTCGGAAAAGAAAAAGGGAGCGGCGAGGTTATCTCATTTTGTCTTGCGAAGACACAAGCTGTCGCGGACTTGCTCAAGCGAACATTCAACAAGCTGACAAACGAGGAAGCTTCGGATGAGTTTAGTGGAGAAATAGACCTCGATAACGTTGCACTACTCATTGTGGGACGCTCGAAGCACCCACTCTTGCAGTTTTTGGGAGACATCATCTCAGGCGGTTTTGACGCTGACAAGCTTGACTATCTATTGCGTGATGCCTCGGCTGCGGGCTTACCGCTCAGGTACGACTTAGAAAGATATTTATACACAGTTTTCTTGGACACAGACGTTCTTTCTGACGGCGAAGATGAACTAAAGAAGCTGTACCAGGCTGCGGGCACTAAAGTGAACGCGAACAACCCGCAGCCCCCTGCGAAACCCTACAGTTACTTCGATACGTACAGATTGCGTTTACCGAAACTTGCGATGAGCACTATCGAGCAGATTGTAATCTGCAAGCTCATGCTTTTTAGCTACATTTACCACCACCAAAAAGTGCGGGCTGCCGAGGGAATCCTCATTAAGCTCTTAGAGGGAGCGGTTTCTTCCTGGAGAGGGTCCAAGAAAAAGGACGAAGACATTCTGGAAATGTTTTTGTCTGCAACGGACGCCAGCCTCAATGGCGATTTGTTCCTCTACTCGAAAGAGAAAAGTATTACGGAGTATGCCTACAAGATCATCAACCGGTTGGTGCCTCGAGAAGTTTATCGATTGAGCCCGGCTTTCTCCCACGCAGAAGGGCCGCTTATCAAAGATTTCTTTACGCGCTTGCAGGACAGGTCGGGACGGGATGCTCTTCGATTGAGCATAGAAGACGAAATTGGAGATCTCCTTATCAAGCGCAATGGGTCTTACGGCAAGAACCCGCGAGAGGCCCTTTGGAAAGCAGGGGTGTGGTTGGATGTGCCAAAGGTACCAAAGTTTGAAGACATGTCAGTCTTGGTAGGCGGTGAAGATTCCAAGCCCGGAGTGCCGATTTCAGACTTATTTCCAATAAGCCACTGGATTCAGGCCTATCAATCGCATCGATTTTACGTGAGGATTTATGCCTTTTCCGAAGCCTTCGAAGATGTAGCCGTAGTGACGCCAACCGCTTTGGCGAACGCAACAGGGATCAAGGATCCTGCGTTTTACAAGAGCTGTCTTCGATCACGCACCTAACGTGTTCGACGAAGAACGTCAAACGCGAAGAGTCTCGTCAAGCCTCCTACCGCTTCTTACCAAAATCTTAAAACTGCAGGGCGACCATGACCTATTTCGCGTTTGATATGGCGAACAAAATACGGTATAATGTAAGACTCGCCGGATTGGCGATGGCCCCTAAGCCAAAGAGTTCTTTGACAATTTAGCAATTGGCACTTAGCCAAGGCAAACCCAACCCCAAAAATCTCTCAAACCCACGCCAAAGTGGGATGATTCGCATTGGACGTAGTTGAAACCTACGCCAATTTGGGATCTGTTGCGCAAGTCCTTTAGATCTTGGGATCAGGAGGGTGGGGCATAGGGAGGAAGAGCGGACACCGCCGAGGGCGGCGGTGCCACACGATTCTGTAAGCCCTATTGCGGCTTTACTCCAGCGAGGCTTTACTGCAGCAGTCGTTATTGGAGAAGACCCGGCTCTTCGTCTTCCTTCTCCTGGATTACCGCAGCTGAGGCCACTTTGTCTCCGTCCTCAAGATGCAACAAGCGGACGCCCTGGGTGGACCGGCCGGCTTCGCGGATCTGCTTGGTGTCTGTCCGCAGGATTTTGCCGAACTGGCTGATCAGCATGCATTCGGACGTTTCGTCCACCAGCATGATGCCCACCACGTTGCCGTTGCGCGCCGTGGTCTTTACGTTGATCACACCTTTACCGCCACGCGACTGCAACCGGTATTCTTCCACCGGAGTGCGTTTACCGTAGCCTTGCTCGGTGACACTAAGGATCAGGTTCGGAAGCGCCTTGGCTTCTTCTTTAAGAGAACTGGCTTCGGCTTCGCCGCCCTTCGCCGCTTTGCCTGCGCCGACTTTTCCGTCGCCTGCTTTACCTGCGCCTGACTTACCTTCCGGAGCCTTGGCTTTGGCGCCAGCACCGCCGTTGGACATCTTTTCGGCTTCGGCTTTGGGTGTTACCGCCATGCCTACGATGTAGTCGCCTTTCTCCAGGTCCATGCCGCGGACGCCGAATGCGGGGCGTCCCATGGCGCGCACGCCGTCTTCGTCAAAGCGGATGGCTTGGCCTTCATGCGACGCCAGGAAGATGATCTGCTTGCCGTCGGTCAGGCGCACGGCGACGAGCTCATCGTCCTTCTCAATGCCGATGGCGATGATGCCGCGCGACATCACATTGGAGAAGTCCTTGACCGGAGTTTTCTTTACCGTGCCGTTGCGCGTGGTAAAGAAGACGAAATTGTTTTCGTCTTCCAGGTTGCGGACTTCCAGCAGCGTGCGCACGTTTTCTCCGGGCTGCAGCGCCACCAGGTTGCCAATGTGTTTGCCTTTGCCGGCGGCGCCCACGTCTGGAATCTCATACACCTTGAGCCAGTAGACTCGGCCCGTGTTGGTGAAGATGAGCAGATACGAATGCGTGGACGCGATGAACAGGTACTCGACGAAATCTTCGTCGCGCGTCTTCATGCCGGTGCGGCCGGTGCCTCCGCGCCGCTGCTGGCGATAGATGGAGAGCGGCGTGCGCTTCAGGTAGCCGCTGTGCGACATGGTGACCACCACCTGCTCGTCCGCGATGAGGTCTTCCAGCGTGATTTCGGTGCTTTCGTCGGTGATCTCGGTGCGGCGCTCGTTACCAAACTGCTCGCGTACTTCTTCCAGCTCCTTGATGATGACGCCGCGCAGCTTTTTGTCCGACGCAAGGATCGATTCGTACTCGGCAATCTTTTCGCGGATCTCTTCCAGCTCTTTCAGGATTTCGTCCGTGGAGAGGCGCGTGAGGCGATAGAGTTGCAGATCAAGGATGGCATCAGCCTGTTTGGCGGAGAGGCGGCCTTCCGCGCCGCCAACGCGCTTTTGCATTTCCTTGTCCACGATCTTGTACTTGGCGGCCAGCAACGCGTCTTTGGCTTCCCCGCGCGAACCTGATGCGCGGATCAGCTTGATCACCGCGTCCAGGTTGTCCAGGGCCATCTTGTAGCCTTCCAAGATGTGCTCGCGGTCGCGGGCTTTTTGCAGCAGGTACACGGTGCGCCGGCGGACAACGTCAATCCGGTGATCAATGAAATGCTGGATGGCCGTGACCAGGCCCATTTCTTTCGGTTGTCCGTTGACCACGGCCAGCAGGATCATGCTGAAGCCCATCTGCATGTCCGTGTGCTTGTACAGCTGGTTCAGGATGATCTGTTCTTCGGCGCCGCGCTTGAGCTCCACGACGATGCGCATGCCGTCGCGATCGGATTCGTCGCGCACGTCGCTGATGTCGTCGATCACCTTGTCGTTGACGAGTTCGGCGATGCGCTTGATCAGCGTGGACTTGTTTACCTGATACGGAATTTCGGTGATGATGATGGACTTGCGGTCTTTACCCAGAGCTTCAATCTTGGCTTTGGCGCGCATCATGAAGCGGCCGCGGCCGTTGGTGTAGGCGGCTTCAATGCCGCTGCGTCCGTAGATGTAGGCGCCAGTGGGGAAGTCCGGACCTTTTACGATCTTCAGGACTTCTTTCAGCGTAGTTGCCGGACTGTTTACCATCAGGATCGCAGCGTTCACAACTTCGGTGAGGTTGTGCGGCGGAATATTCGTCGCCATGCCAACGGCGATTCCGTTCGAACCGTTGACGAGCAGATTCGGAATACGCGTCGGCAGAACGCTGGGCTCAACGGTGGTGTCGTCATAGTTGGGGACGAAGTCGACCGTCTCTTTGTCGATGTCTTCCATCAACGAGCCGGCAATGCGCGTAAGACGGCACTCGGTGTATCGCATGGCCGCCGGAGGATCTCCGTCCACGGAACCGAAGTTGCCTTGACCATCGACCAGCGGATAGCGCAGAGAAAAATTCTGCGCCATGCGGACCAGCGTGTCGTAAATCGCGGAGTCGCCGTGCGGATGGTACTGGCCCATGGTCTGGCCAACAACTTTTGCGCACTTGGTGTGCTTCTTGTTGTATTGCAGTCCCATGTCAGACATGGTGTACAGCACGCGACGATGCACGGGCTTCAATCCATCACGCACGTCTGGCAGCGCGCGGCCAATGATGACCGACATCGCGTAGTCGAGATACGAACGTCGCATCTCGTCTTCAATGTTGATGGGCTGCACGTTGCCGCCGCTGGTTGGTCCGTCCCCGCCCGGAGGAGGAGTCAACGGCAATTCAGGATTCTGTTCATCTGCCATAAATTTTTGTCTTCACCTTCGAGAATCTTTCTCCCGGCAGATTGCCGTGCTGAGCTAGTTCTCGGCGCACTTAATACGGCTGTTTCGCAGCCACAGCGCAAGCACTTCTCGTCGGCTGATGATTGCCGCCGGAATTTGGTCTAAATGCCTGCATTTACAAGAGGTTATATGCCACAGAAGTACAGGGAATTATATCATACGGAAAGATGGTTTTGCGGCGATTGCGGCCAGGCCGAAACGAGGGGATTCGGTAATTGTGTAAGTTGGTAATTGCGTAATTGAAAACCGGATAGTTTGGCGTCGATTCACAAATTACCAATCCGTAAGGGCGAGGCCGACTCGCGTGCCGAGCCCGCGGCTTCTGGCGCGAAAGACTCTCCGCTGGTGAGAAGCTTACGGGCGGTTTGTCGCGCTAGCGACGTTTGGAAAAGGAAAGGCCGACTCGCGTGCCGAGCCCGCTGCACCAAGCGCAAAAATGGGCTTCGTTCGTGCGAAGCCCATCGGCGGTCTGTCGCGTAAGCGACCAGAATTAAGGTAACTTGAGCTGTATTCCGCGGTCGTCGTTCTCTTTGAGTGTTGCCTCTTTGTCCAGATCAGTCAGTTGGACTTTCCTTACGCCGTTGCCGGAAAGATCGTAGAGCGTGGAACCCATGATGGCGAAGTTCTTGGTCTCAAGCTTGTGTCCATCTTTAAAGATGAAGACGGCCGTGGGAGAGTTATCGTCCCTGGCTGGTTCTTGCGTAGAACGTTCGGGCGCTTCTTCCACTTTCTTGCGGCGGGGGACGTCGTCTGCGGCGCGCGCAGAGGCCACAGCTTTGTCGTCCGCGACGGCGGCATGGCGGCCGCTGCGGTTAGCGTCGTGTTCCTGGGCCAAAGCTTCACGAGCGCCTTGCAGGTAAGCCTGGCGTAATTCTTCTTCACTCGCCCGGTCGTTGCTTCCGCGATCGCTGCTCACACGATCATTCGTCCGGCTGGAATCACTCGCGGCGGGATCTGATGGGTTCCCACCCGGATCGTTTGAGGCCGGAACATACGGATCGGCTACGTTTCCTTCACCGTAATAAATCGGATAAAACAGCGGCACGGCAACAAAGATGTTGCGATTCACATCATGAGGCTTGCCAAAGCGGCGAAGCGGTCCGCGCGAACGGAACACCGGTCTGGCTGTGAAATGAACACCTGCCACTGGCGGCCTGGGTGAACTCACGCTGGCGGGCTGTCCGTTCGGCTGGCCATTTGGACCCATGGACGTAGCAGAAGCCGGAGGCCCATAGCTAAACGTTTGCGCGTGGACCGGCAAAGCCAAAGCCAGCGCGCCACAAGCAATAAGTGCGGACAAAAGAGCCATCTGTAGACGAGTGCGGCGAAGAGTAACCATAAAGTACCTGCCAAGGACTTGCCACCTATAATCATACGCCCAGATGTCTAGTCCCTTGAATGTTTGGATGCCTGGATTAAAGCTTAGATGCTTGAATCCAGTGGCCCAGAGCAATTAATCCTAGAATGGTGCGGAGCACGAATCCTGCGGCAAAAAATGGACTTAGCCGCCTTACCTGCCCGGTTTCCACCAGGTCCGCGGCGACTCCGCCAATAAATAAGAAAACAAAACTTAACCCTAAAACCGCCTCCCATATATGGACGGCCGGCACCAGAGCGAACAGCAACACCACGGCGAATGACGTGACCAGCGGGAAGGTGTTGCCAAAATAACGGGCGCGCGGCCAGCTGCCATACGTGGTCAACGCCGCAATAAAAACCAGGACGAACAAATAACTGTTGACGTCGCCACTGCTGAAGCCCGGTTCCGCTTGGCCGAGCACGTAGCCATCAACAAAAACAAACTTCAAGTTGTGAATCAGTTCCCACGTAAGGCTTGGCGTGATCAGGCTCTTCGCAGCCAGAAAACTTCCGCCTGTCACCCATGCGATGGTAACGGCAACCGTCAGCCCAATCGTTGACGCGCAAGCCATTACTGCCAGCGCTGCTTTGCGTCGTCCTGGAGCAAGGTAGAGCATGAAAGCCAGAGCCAGCGGAATCAGCATGAACGACCACACGGCCGTAGCCATGGCACACCCAATCGCCAGGCCCAGGATGATAGTCCGCGGAATCCATTTCTTTACCGGAGCAAACAAAGTGTGCGCCACGCCAATGGCCGTATAGATCAAACCAAAGCTGCTCCATGCCAGAATGATTTCCGGACCAACATTCGAGCTGATCATGATCATGGCCGGAGACGAGCAGTACAAAGCCAAAGCCATGTAGCCGCCAACATCGTCAAACAACCGGCGTGCTACCCACCACAACGCGCCGCCCAGCCAGGCGCCAAAGATGAGAAAAGGAAATCGCAAAACCCACGGCCGCGGAATGGCCAGCGCGGCGGCAAACTTTTCCGGCAATACCCGCTTCAGTACGTTCACGGCGCGCACCGGCAAGGACGCAGCCCAACCCGTCATGGGCGACGTTACACGAAATTCCTGGCCCGGCTTTTGTTGGAATCCAGAAGCTATGTATTGGTATTCCAGATCGGAAAGTTTGCGGCTGCCGGCCACCCAGAATCCCTGCGCCAGGAAAACCAGCAGCATAAGGCCGGCAAAAATCTGCGGACGCCCAATCTTGAATTCTCTTAGGATCTGGAACATGAATGGTCATTTGTATCATCAATTTTGTCGCTGCGCTCCACACCGCCCGTGAATCCGTTTCTTGAGAAGAACGTAGGCGCTCCCGTTGCCGCGGGCTCGGCACGCTGGTCGGCCTCGCCCTTAATGTCCAATTGCACCTGCAACTCATTTCAGACGCAACGGCTCGAGCAACCGTCGCCGTGAACCATCTAAAGACACGAGCAATATGCCGCAAGCAAGCCCCATAAATGGTGCCACGATCATGTAGCCGGCCAGCACATCCGCGGGATCCTGCGGACAATCGCCGAAGCAGCAACCGATCACTGGTTGGTCAGAGTCGTAGGCTTGCGGCTGCCATGCCGAAACTGCCGTCGGCAAAGTCAACATAGATACGACGACCACGGTCGCGCCAAATAGCAGCAAAATTAAAAGAAGCGCACTCGGCACTTTTTTCCGCATAGGTTACTTTCCGCGATAGCCAGAACCTGGCTCCTATGGAACCCGGCCTACTTGCTTTTGTTCCAGACAAATACGGCTTGGAATTCTCTAACTTGACCCGTGGCACTAAAACTTTTGTGCGCCACTGCCGATGGAGTTCATGAGGTCGAAGTAACATGCAGGAATATTCCATGGACATCGATAACACGAACGAAACTCTTTCCGCGCGGGTGCGCCGAACCCTGCAAGACCTGGCCGTGATCCGCAAATCCTTGCTGGCCATTTCAGAAGAACCAGGCCATGACGCTTCCGCTTCACGCCTCACGCTGGATATGGAGTTAGCCAGCGAACTCAAGAGCGTGGTGGACGCGCTGCGCCAACTGCTGTGGGCCTATATGCAGGCGCTTTCCGCGCAGTCCGGACGCACGCCCATGGAAGTGTTGAGCTGGTACAAAATGGAAATTGCCGTGGAATTGCTGCGCAGCCTGCGCAACTCCGATGTGGCCCAGGCCACGCCGCTCTCTGACTTTGAAAAGATGGTCAACCACACGCTCATGGTCACGGCTCAGTACACCAGCCACGAACGGCGCTGCTAGTTCGCGTTTGAAAATCCGGCGCGTCTGGTAAAGTTCTCCTTTGCCGAGGAGGACTTTTTCCATCCATGGAGTTTTCACCCACAGGTCAATCCGACGAAAGTCAACCCAGCGAACAGCCCGGGCAGCCGCAACCATCCCGGCAACCCTTTGAATTTCACTCAGTTTTTCTGAACGACACCGGCCTGCGCGCCGGATGGCGACTCCTGATTTTCGCTGGATTTCTGGCGCTTGTCGGATTTGGTGGATCGCTCCTGGCGTCCGGTGCCGGACAAAGCCATAGTCCGACGTCAGAGTTTCGTCGCGCCGTCCTTCAGTCGGTTGGGGAACTGGTAATCTTCGGAGTTATGTTGCTCGCCAGCCTTTTGATGAGCCGCATCGAACGCCGCCCGATGGGCGCGTACGGACTACCGCTTCAGCGCTCCGCACTGCCACTCTTCTTTCGCGGTTATGTCCTTTGGGGATTTTTACCTCTGGCCCTGCTCCTCACCGTCATGCGGATGTTAGGTGTATTCCATTTTGGCAAGTTCAGTCCCTTGAACCTGGAAACCCTGACTTGGGCACTGGTTTGGGGCGCTGCTTTCCTGGTCGTTGGCTTGTTTGAAGAGTTTCTCTTCCGCGGCTACGTGCAGTTCACGCTGGCGGACGGGATCGGCTTTTGGCCAGCGGCGATTGTCCTCTCCATCGGGTTTGCCTGCCTGCACTTGGGCAATCAAGGGGAAACACGAATTGGCATCATAGGCGCCGCGGTGTTTGCCATATTCGCGGCTGCCACTCTATGGCGCACCGGAAATTTATGGCTGGCTGTGGGCGCGCACGCCGGCTGGGACTGGGGACAATCCTTTTTCTTCGGCGTGAATGACAGTGGTTTTCAAGCTCCCGGACATCTGTTGAACCCCAGCATCTCTGGTCCCGCGTGGCTCAACGGCGGCGCTACCGGACCGGAAGGCAGTGTGCTGGCCCTGATTCTGCTCACGCTAATGACCGTAATTTTTCTGGCATTCCATCGCACTCCGCCCAAGCCGGTTGCGATTTCCGCCGATGGGCTTAAGCCTGCGGACGCTCCGATATCGATTTTTGAAGGCCGTCCGTAAATGCTTGTGTGGCACAGCCGCCCTCGGCTGTGCAAGCCCTTAAACCGCGAACTTTCCCCCGGGGAAAATCAGGCCCTCGTGGGCGCAACATAGTACAAGATCGCCACGTAGTGGCAAAAGCTTCCGGCCATAACGAAAATGTGCCACACGGCATGGTTGTAACGCAGCCGCTGCCAGGCATAAAAGATCACACCGGTGGTATAGAACAATCCGCCAGCCAGTACCCATTGCAACTCGCCGATGGGCGCCGAGCGCAGCAAAGGCCGCACGGCGATGATCGCCAGCCAGCCCATGAGGATGTAGAAAACCACTGAGCCAATCGGGAAACGCTCAAAGAACCAAAGCTTGAACAGGATGCCCGCCAACGCCAGTCCCCAGATCAGGCCGAAGAGCGTCCAGCCCCAGCTGCCGCGCAGGACGACCAAGGTGAAAGGCGTGTACGTCCCGGCAATGAGCAGGTAGATGCAGCAGTGGTCCACGATCTGCAAAACGTGTTTGCGCTTCTCAGACACCACCGAGTGGTACGCCGTGGACGCCGCATACAGGCATACCAGCGTCGCTCCATACACGCAGCAGCTGACAATGCTGACGGCGTTGCCGTGCTGCACTGCAACCACGATCAGCGCTACCAGTCCGGCCAGCGAAAGCACCAGGCCGAAACCGTGCGTCAAACTGTTGGCGATTTCTTCCGGATGCAGCCGCATGGGCAGACTGTAGCACTGAACCTGACGGTTGTCTGTGATGTTTTTGTAATCTTCCTCAGGTTGAATTCTTATGCTCGCTTCGTCCTAATGCGAAGCTCGTATTTCCGGGGCTTGATCGCTCTAACTTCGACGTCATGCGACAACAAACGGTTGACGCAGCTTGAGTTACATGTAATATGAATTACATAACAAGATATCGTCTGCCGATAAGTTTTGTGCCCAACGTGCAGAGGTAGTTGTTGAGACGATAGGGTTTTAAGATGGAGGCCCTTATGTCCGTCGCGGAAAATCCTTTATCTCGTGAACTGGCGTTCTATGAGCAGCACAAGACTGATTGGCTGCCTAATCATGAGAATCAGTTTGTCGTAGTTGCGGGGGAAGAGGTTGCGGGTTTCTACGCGGACTACAAAACGGCCTGGGATGCCGGCACTGAAAGGTTCGGCCTTCGTGCGAATTTCTTGATCAAGCAGATTTGTACCCGCGAACCGGTTTATGTCTTGTACTAAACGAGCTCCCTCCGGAGGAAAGATTGCCTTTGATTGTCACTCTGACCGGAGACGAACTGCTTCACAACGGCCCAATCGTAAAAATCCAGATCGGTAACCCTTCAGAACCTTCTAAAACTGCGATCGTGAACGCTTTGATCGATACAGGCGCGGCATTCACCGCAATCAATCCGCAGCTCGCCCAAAGCTGCCACCTAATCCAGCGAGGTCAAAAGAAAGTCAGCGTACCCGGTAACAAGAGGCGGGAGGACGCAAAGGAATACCCGGAATATTCCGCATCCATCGGCTTCCCCGGAAGTGATTTGCGAGGCTTTAGGGTTCATGGCGTTACCGGATGCCCGGTTTTCGAGACACAATTCTCATGCTTGATCGGCCGGGACATTCTCAAGTATTGGGAGTTCACTTACAGTGGGGCACTGGGAGTCTTCAGTATCAGGGATTCTCGAAATCCGGCGCAGGACCTTGAGTGACGACTTAAGACCGAGTGCGAAGGCTATGGAATTTTCGGCTGTGTCGTTTGTTTCTTCGAGTTAGCGACATCTACAATGGCCTTCAATCGCTCTTTCCTTTCGTGCCGAGTGATGTACCAATCTTTCATCAAGTGCTCGATCAGGCCGATCAATTGAGCGGCTTCATCTGTATCGACATCGATGATTACGTTGATGTCCTTCTCCATGTGCGCACCGATATTTCCCACGCTACGCACGGCGTCGATTGCCTGCCAAGTCAGCGGATCGACTTTGTCTTTAATAGCTTCAATTTCGTCGAACAGGCGAGCCTTGCTGACTCCCCAGAAGTCTCTGATCATTCCTTGCAAACAGCGCCGCGATAAAGTCGCGGAAGCTTTGGGGCTCAGCTTCTTTATGGCGCAAGCTTCCCGGTAATCGTCGCGGATCGCAAGCGGAACATAATCCGGAAACACCTTCGCATCCGAGACTGGTATCAGACTCCACTCTGCCAGGACGTCCGTTGCGCGCCATTCCTGGCCTATAATCGCATACTTGTGCAGGAACAAACTAAGGGTGTACTTCTTGCACTTTGGATTCGGACATACCACGAAATGAGACCGCAACTGACAGGTGCCAACAGAGTTGTCGACCGTCATTGAATGGGATGCATTCGAAACGTCGTGCTGGGTAACTGTGGTGTCACGTCCACAAAACGGACATGTCCAATGGTAGGTGGCCATCTAAATATCCAAATTCTTCACATCAAGCGCGTTCTCTTCAATGAATTTGCGCCTCGCTTCCACGTCTTCACCCATCAGCGTGGTAAAAATCACTTCGCAGGCTTCAATGTCTTCGGCTTTTACTGAGAGCAAGGTGCGGCGTTCCGGGTCCATGGTGGTTTGCCACAGCTGTTCGGAACTCATTTCGCCCAGCCCTTTGTAGCGCTGGACGCTGTATTCCTTCTTGCCTTCAGCCAGCACGTAGTCAAACAGTTCGCGCGGAGTTTGTTTCTCCACCACTTCGGCTTCCGCCTTGGTGCGACGGGCAGCGGCCTTGGTCGATTTCTTCGCGGCCTTCTCCAGGTCCTCGCGTTCAGCGTCGCTCAGGTCAGTGGCGTCGTTTTCGCTGGTCTTTCCGGCCACTTCCACGACGAACGGCGGTTCCATGTACTGCTCAATCTGTTTGAACTTGGCCACCATCTGCCGGTATTCCGGCGTGGACGCAAACGCCCAGTTGATCTTCCGTTCCGCGCCCTGCGAGTCAGTAAACTGCACGCCCCACAGGTTGTGCTCGTCGTCAAAGTAGGTCTCAACTTTTTTGAGCTGTTCGGCTTTGGCCAGCTTGTTCAGTTCTTTTTCCAGCTTCTCAATCTTCTTGGGCGGATTCTTCTTGTCACCTTCAAAGTCCGCGCGCTGCGAAAGCCCAACCTTGGGGACCAGCGCGGTGATGTTTTCGTTGCGCAGACGCTTGTCCACGTTGCCAAAGTAGCTCAGGTACTCGTTCAGCGTAGTCATGAACTTGGCCAGGTTCGCGCCTTCCAGTTTGGCGGCGCCTTCGCCGTAGCGGACTGCCATGCCCTCGGCGGCGCGACGCACCATCACCTTCACGAATTCACGATCGTCCTTGATGTACTGCTGGCTCTTGCCTTTCTTGATGCCATAAAGCGGCGGCTGCGCGATGTAAACGTTGCCGCGCTTGATCAGGTCATTCATGTGGCGGAAGAAGAATGTGAGCAGCAGCGTGCGGATGTGGGAACCGTCCACGTCGGCGTCCGTCATCAGGATGACTTTGCTGTAGCGCAGCTTTGCGGGATCAAAATCTTCTTTGCCGATGCCCGTGCCCAGGGCGGTAATCATCGCCCGGATTTCTTCGTGGCTCAGCATCTTGTCGTAGCGGGCTTTCTCCACGTTCAGGATTTTGCCCTTCAACGGCAGGATCGCCTGGAAACGACGGTCGCGGCCCTGCTTGGCTGTGCCTCCTGCGGACTCACCTTCCACCAGGAACAGCTCGCAACGATTGGGATCACGCTCGGAGCAGTCGGCGAGCTTGCCGGGCAGGCCACCGCCATCCAGCGCGCCTTTACGGCGGGTAAGATCGCGGGCTTTGCGGGCAGCTTCCCGCGCGCGGGAAGCCTCGATGGCTTTGTTGATGATCTTGCGGGCAACCGGAGGATTCTGCTCAAAGAAGGCGCCCAGGCGTTCGTTGACGAAAGCCTGCACGATGCCGGCGATATCGGAATTCAGTTTGCCTTTGGTCTGACCTTCAAATTGCGGTTGTGGCAGCTTCACGCTAACCACGGCGACCAGGCCTTCGCGAACGTCATCACCCGTCAGGTTTTCTTTTACGTCCTTGAACAGGCCGAGTTGCTGGCCAGCGTAATTGATGGTGCGCGTGAGCGACGTGCGGAATCCTGAAAGGTGCGTGCCGCCGTCAACGGTGTTGATGTTGTTGGCGAAGCTGAAGACCGTTTCCGAGTAGCCGTCGTTGTATTGCAGCGCGATTTCCATGGCCACGCCATCGCGCTCGGCTTCCATGTAAATCGGCTTGTCATGCAGCACGGTCTTGCCGCGGTTCAAGTGCTTGATGAACTCCGCAATGCCGCCCGTGTATTTGAATTCCGTCTGCTTGGCTTCGCCGGTCTTGGGATCAGTCTGGCGCTCGTCGGTCAGGGTGATCGTCAGGCCTTTGTTCAGGAAGGCCAGCTCACGCAGGCGCTGGGCCAGCGTGTCGTAGTTATATTCGGTGGCCGTGAAGATTTCTTTGTCCGGCAGAAAGTGGATCTTGGTTCCGCGCTTCTTGGTGTTGCCGGTCTTCTTCAGCTTGGTCTGCGGCTCGCCTTTGGAATAGGTCTGCTCCCAGACATGGCCGTCGCGCCAGATTTCGAGATCCAGTTGGTGGCTGAGCGCATTGACCACGGAAACACCCACGCCGTGCAGACCGCCAGAAACTTTGTACGACGACGAATCAAATTTTCCGCCGGCATGCAGAGTGGTCAACACCACTTGCGCGGCAGGAAGTTTTTCGCCATCGACGACCATGTCATCCACGGGGATGCCGCGGCCGTCGTCAACCACGGTAATCGAATTGTCGATGTGGATCGTTACGTCAATGCCGGTGGCGTGTCCGGCCAGGGCTTCGTCCACTGAGTTGTCCACAACTTCGTAAACCAGGTGATGGAGTCCCATCGATCCGTTGGAGCCGATGTACATTGCCGGACGCAGACGAACGGCTTCCATCCCGCCCAAAACCTTGATGTCATCCGCGGTGTAATCGCCGTTGCTGCCGCCGCTGGATTTTTTGCTTTTATTTTGCTCTGCCATGAGTTTGCTTGCTTCTGTTTCGGGTGCTTTCGAGGCCACGTAATCTCCTCATCCGGTGAGCGCATTCTAGGCCCAATCCAGGGGCTCGATTTCAGGCCTGCAAGGATGGTCCAAGTTGCTGAAATCCAATAGTTTAATGGCTAATTGTGCGCACTCATAATTGTACCACAAAGAGCTTGCATCTGGTGGTCACGTGCGCTTCGTTGTGCCTGCGCCAGGGCGGCTGGTTTCTTGCATTTGCGAGTACCAACTTTGTCGAGCGCTTGGCGGCAGTCCGACCGGGCAAATTTGCCTTGGGATCCGCCGCGGCCAGGCTTTGCCTCGAGAGGAATAGGGGAGCATTTCCGGCGTGGAGCACACGTTTAAAATCAGATAACTCTTAATACGCGTCATCGGCATAACGGCCCGCTTAATCTGGATTTGCGCGCAGGAACTATTAAAACCGTCTAACCTGCCAATGGTTTTTACTTAGTTCCAACCCCGAAAACCCTAGAATCTCTAAGGCCCTTAGCACTAACGTTAGTGCACAGTTGTGCAATAGGGAAAGAGACGGGGCGTGCTCCATGAATCCCTTTGGCGAAGTTACTTAAATTCAATCGTTTGTGGGCGGTTTCCCATTCCTTGGTGTACGTTGGCCGTACGGCCCTATACGGCGTAAAGACAGGGCGAAAACAGCCAGTTTACGAAAACAGGAATAGACCTAAATACCATTTGAAATTACTTAGCCCATCTGTATACTGCTCTCGCGTTTTAAGCGAACCACCACGCTTAAGCGCAAACCACCAAAACCCGATCAAAGAATCAAGAAAGATTCGGAAAAATCCGAACCCATAGGAGACCTCCCCATGAAATCGCTACTTCGTTTTTCCCTGCTCGCACTTCTACTCTGCGGTACCATCGCTGGCTTCGCTAGCAGTTCTGCTGTATCCCATGTACCAATGCCCGTGCCTCCTCCGCAAGCCAGCGTCAGGTAACTTTGGAGTAACTACGGGGCCTTTTGAATCTATAGGAATCAGAAGAGCTTATCGGGTTGAGTAGGCAAGTAACCCGCTGGGTAAAAATTAGCTTTCTAGTAAATTGTACTTTAGTGCCGAATGGGTGCTTGTCCTGGCGTCCAGGGGAGTAGTATGCTTGCGCCTCCTTGGAGGCTTCGCATGACGCTCTCTTTTCTACAGGCAGCAATTTCGGTCACCTCAATTTTTCTGCAGGGTGCCATCATTGTCACGATGTTCCGGCGCAAGCTGAACTCCGTGTTCCCTTTCTTCTTTTCGTCCATGATCTTTACGGCGATTGGAAGCGTCGCGACTCTTTGGAGTTACGTTTATACGCCAAACCAGTTCTATGCCGTGTACTGGTCCGTGAGCACCGTCATGATGTTCATTGGGTTTGGCGTTATGTATGAAGTTTTTGTCAACATGCTAAAGCCCTACTCCGCGGTGATTGACCTGGGCAAAATGCTCTTCGGCTGGGCCGCTCTTTTCCTTCTTTTAGCAGCATTCTTGACCGCCATGGTCACCAGCGGACCGCGCCCCACCCGGGTTGTTGTTTGTGTTGAGCTCCTTGATCGCTGCGTCCACATGATGCAATGTGGAATGCTTATGCTTCTTATGTTGTTTGAGAAGCGCCTTAACTTCTCCTGGCGCAGCACCTGCATGGCAATTGGCTTAGGTCTGGGCATTACTGGCGGGTTCGACTTAGTTGCCTCGTACGCTCAGCCGCGTTTCCCCAGCATGGGACTGCAGATCGGCATCGCTTACTCTGTCGCTTTCGTAGGTATTTTGGCTTTCTGGTCGTATGCTCTGATTGCACCGGCTGCGCAACGCAAAATCATTCCCGAAACGCCAAGCCGCTTGATTTTGCAGCGTTGGAACGAAGCGCTTGTGAGCTATGGCTACGGCGATACGGCCTTTAGCCATACGGAATCCTTCCTGCCCAACGTTGAACGCACAGTGGATCGCGTCCTGGCTCGCAAGATCGTTCACTAAACAACTTTTTAGCCTCCAAGAGAAAAGCAAAAGGCCGGACAAAATGTCCGGCCTTAGCTTTTGCGATTCATTTCCGCTTGTTTGCGTTAACCCTCAGATCCGCATCGGCATCACGATGTAGCGGTACTTGTATTCGCTGTCAGGCGCCTCGTCTGGCCGCAGCTGGCCGGCGGACTGGGAATCCTTGAACTCGAACCGCACATCGCCCGTTCCGACCACTTTCAGGAATTCCAACAGATATTGCGAATTGAAGCCAATCATCATCGGATCGCCAGAGAAGACGGTTTCCATTGAATCTTCTGATTCTCCGGTTTCCGTGTTGGACGAAGAAACTTTCAGCTCGTTCTTTTCCACCCGCAGGCGGATGGCATTGGACCGTTCGTCCGCGAACTGGGCCACGCGCTGGATGGCCGCGGAAAGCTCGTCGCAATGGACGGCCACGGACTTGTTGTTGTCGCGCGGCAGAACGGCTTCGTAGTTCGGAAACTGCCCGGTCAGCTGACGCGATGTCAGCAAGCGGCCGCCGATACGGAAGAATAAGGTCGATTCGTCCTTGGCAAACTCCACCGAAGGCGAGTCTGTGGAGTTCAGCAGGGTGCTCAGCTCAGCCATGGCCTTCTTGGGGACCAGTATCTTCATTTCCCCGCTCACGGCGATCTTAGAGGTGTTGTGTTCGATGTGGGCCAGGCGGTGACCGTCCGTGGCCACCATGGTGATGGATTCAGGCTTCAGGACGAGCAGCGCGCCATTCAGCGTGTAACGCGATTCTTCGTTGGAAATAGCAAAAATTGTTTTTGCGATCAGATTGCGCAACACCTGGGCAGGAAGTTGAATCGCGGATTCTGTTGGGAACGCCGGCAGCGCCGGGAAGTTGGCGCGCGCCATGCCGACCATTTTTGTGTTGGAGCGTCCGCTGCGAATCTGTACCCAGTGATTTTCCAGCAGTTTGATACTGATCTCGCCATCGCCCAACAGTTTTACGTAGTCATACAGCTTGCGGGCAGGGATCGTACAGGAGCCTTCTTTTTTCACCTTGGCCACGCAGGACGTGCGCAGGCTCAGGTCCAGATCAGTGGCCGTCAATAACAGTTTCTCCGCACTGGCTTCAAACAGAAAATTGGACAGAATGGGAATCGTGGTTTTGCGCTCCACCACGCCTTGAGTCGCGGTGAGCTCTTTGAGCAAATTTGATTTGCTAACGCTAATTTCCATCGTGGTTGCTACCTCTGCTGCCGCGGCGGAAGGCATATCTCATAGCCCCCTATTATTATCAGTTCTACTTTACGTCAAAAGATAAATATATATACAGCAGTAACAGCAGATACCTGAGGAAAAATGGGAATCAGGAACAACATCTTTCGTCTCAGCCTGCTGACCGCTATCAGGCGTCTGCAATTCTAAACCGGACGGAGCAAAGTGCGCTGCAAGAAAAGACTGGTCATTGGATTAGCGCATCGTTTTGCACAGTTTCCACAGATGATTCACAGGGCGTACACAAGGAAAAGCCGGTTGTACAGTGGATTATCCGGCCAGCCGCCCCCTAGTTGTTCAAGACCTCAGTCAGTTTATTGAGCAAACGGACCAGATCTTTGTCGGACTGGCGTTGTCCTTCTATCTTGTCCACAGAGTGCATCACCGTGGTGTGGTGCTTGCCGCCAAATTGCCGTCCGATTTCCGGCAGCGACGCTTCCGTCATCTGCTTGGCCAGGTACATGGCAATCTGCCGTGGGAATACGATCGCCCGGGAATTGCTCTTGGCCTTGATCTCCGCTACCCGGAGTCCGAATTGTTCCGCCACGGCCTTCTGAATGGAATCAATGGTGATCTTGCGGGCCTGCGAGTCAATAAAGTTCTTGAGGACCTGCTGGGCGGTCACCAAATTCACTTCAGCGCCAGTCAACGAGCAGTAAGCGATCAGGCGGATCAACGCGCCTTCCAGTTCACGGACGTTGGTGCGGACGTTGGACGCAATGTACAGAGCCAGGTCGGTAGTAAGCGACACGCGCTCCGACTGGGCTTTCTTTTGCAGAATGGCTACTTTGGTTTCCAGGTCCGGTGGCTGAATGTCGGCGATCAAGCCCCATTCAAACCGCGAACGCAGGCGGTCTTCCACGCCGGCCAGCTCTTTTGGCGGACGGTCACTGGCGATTACGATCTGCTTCATTGACTCGTGCAATGCGTTGAAAGTATGGAAGAACTCTTCTTGGGTCCGCTCTTTCTGCGCCAGGAACTGGATGTCGTCGATCAGCAGTACGTCCACGTTGCGGAACTTGTCGCGGAAGCTGGTCATCCGGTCATAGCGCAGCGAATTAATCATCTCATTAGTGAACTTTTCGCTGGAGAGATAACAGATAGCCGCTTGCGGCTGGCGGCGCTTCACTTCATGTCCAATGGCCTGCATCAGATGGGTCTTGCCCATGCCGACGCCGCCGTACAGGAAGAGCGGGTTGTAAGCCTTGGAAGGACGCTCAGCCACGGCCTGCGCGGCTGCGTGGGCAAACTGGTTGCCGGCGCCGATGACAAATGCGTCAAAGGTGTAACGCGGATTCAGTTGCGCGGCGGAGTCCCAATCAAAGCGCTGCTGCTTGCCGGTGTTACCGGGGCCGCTGGGCACGGAGACAGGGGCGAATCCGCCGTCGGGACGCACTGGAGGGACGGACGGGTCTTCTTCCGCGGTGACGAACTTAACTTCCTGGTATTCCGGAGCCTGTTCGTCCATGGCTTCCTGGATGAGATCGCCGAACTTGTCGCCGATGTGATGGAACTCGCCGGTGGGGACACGTACAAAGATCACTTCTCCGCTCGTGTGGCTGAAGCGCGTGGGCTTGAGCCAGGTGTCAAACGAATGCCGGCTGATTTTCTTTTCCAGTGCCGCCAGGATTCGGAGCCACGGGTTCGCTGTTGCGGTAACGGTCGCAGTAGATAGTGACATGCCTGAGTTGTTTTCCTAATTGCGGGCCGGCCAGGGACCCGTCCTTGAACTTTTCATGACCGATGTGCGCTGCATTGGGCGTGACTAAGCAGTTGAACACATAGTCGTGCAATCAACTTTTTCTAGACTGGAGGGCATACTAGCACGAACGTTTCACTCGTGGTGTGCGCGCGAATACTTTTTTGAAATTTTTTTTCGCGTGTGACTCGCGGTGAATGCAATTCGCCGAACAGCGCGTTGTAATTGCCGCAAACGTGGTGCAAAAAATCTTCGTGCATGAAGTTTTTCTCAGTGAAACGTTCTCTTTCGCACGCAGCTCACACGCGTAGTGTGTAAAGACTCGCGCGCACGAGCGCAAACATGACCAAAGTCCATTGGCCAAAATATTTTTGCCGCATGATCGTTCCCAATGATGCCGCCGTGCATGATTAAGAGGTGGTCGGCTTGTTTCAGTCAGAGGAGTAGCGCAAAAAGGCCGGATTCCTTTATACTTGTTGTTTGCCCAGCGCAATCAAATTTCCCTTAAAGTAGGAGCGCCGTAATTCAATGCCTAAGCGCACGTTTCAACCTAACCGTCGTCACCGTTCCAAGGTGCACGGTTTTCGCACACGTATGAAAACAAAGAGCGGACGCGCGGTTCTTTCACGCCGTCGCGCCAAAGGCCGGAAGCGCGTTTCCGTGAAACCCGGATTCCGGGAGTAGACTTTCCTTCGGGACGAAACATGTTGTGCCCTGCCGTGAGCAATCTTCAGAACCCATCTTTGCGGAACTTTCCCAGGGGTTCGCGGCTGCTTAAGCACGCGGACTTTCAAGCTGTGTACCAGCAGGGTAAGAAACACTTTTCCGGCAATGTTGCGGCCTTTTATCGTGAACGCAGTGAAGGTTCCGGTTCGCGCGTGGGATTTACCGTAAGCAAAGCGCTCGGAGGCGCCGTGGAGCGCAATCGGATTCGCCGCCGGATGCGCGCCGCCGTACAGCGCCATCTTACGCAACTCGTTAAACCGCTGGATGTGGTGCTGCATCCGCGCAAGGCAGTGATTGCCATGGATTTTGGAAAGCTGGATGCCGAGATCGGGCAACTGTTTGCCGCCATCCAGAAAGGCAGGGGTCGATGAAGACGTGGCCGGAAGTCCTGCTCAAGTTCTATAAACGATTGATTTCACCGTTCCTGCCGGCCAGTTGCCGTTACGTTCCAACTTGCTCAGAATATGCCGCGGAAGCAGTGGCTCGTCACGGGATCCTGCGCGGCGTGGCCCTGGCTTCCTGGCGGCTGGTGCGTTGTAATCCTTTTGTGCGCGGCGGCTTTGACCCGGTGCCGCAGAAACCGGCGCTGCAAAAAGATTCGCCGAACTAACATTCGCTGTACCGAGAATTGAGAACATCCCCTTGACCGAATATCGCAATCCTCAACAAGACCCCGGCTCAGAAAAAAAGATGATGCTGGCCTTTGTGGTTGTTTTTGGCCTCATCCTCGCGCTGCAATATGTTTTGCCGAAGCCCGCGACTCCTAAGTCCCAACCGGAACAAACGCAAAGCCAGAACGCGGCGCCGCAACCGACGCAAACTTCGCCGGCGGCAGCAACATCATCGGGGCCCGTGGCTGCGGTCCAGAACAAACCAACCGCACCGGCTGCCGCGCCTGCGATTCCGGTGAAAGTTGCCGCGGACGAAACGGAATCTGTTCTGGAAAACGATTTCTACCGGATTACGTTCACCAACCGCGGCGCGCAGGTGAAGTCCTGGCTGCTAAAGAATTTTAAGGACGAAAAAGGCAATCCGCTGAACCTGGTGAATCCCATTGCAGCGCAGACGCTGGGATTTCCGCTCTCCTTTTATACGTACAACGCGGACTTGACCAAGAAACTCAACGAAGGCCTGTACTTAGCCAGCGCCACCGGCACCGTGGCCGCGCATGATTCACTCACGTTTGAATTTTCTGACGGCACAACTACCGCCCGCAAAACCTTCCGCGCGGACGAGAAATATTCCCTCAGCATCGAGACGGAAGTCGAAAATAACGGCCTGCGCGTGCAGGCGCTTCCAAAATGGCCGGGCGGACTTGGCGACCAGATCACCACATCCTCATACGGTTTTAGCAGCCTGGTCTGGCGCCGGGACGGCAGCATCGAGCGCAAGTCGCCGACTTCCGGCTTCTTCCTGACCGGGAAAAAATGGGTGGTAGGCGGAGACACCGTGCAGGGGCCTTTTGAATGGGCCGGAACAGTGGACCAGTATTTTGCCGCCGTGTTCATGCCGGAATCAGCCAAGGACACGGCCTTGGTCACGCTGAATAGTCAAGTTGAAATTCCCAAGAACGCCGCCAGCCCCAACGATGGTAAAGACAAAGTTTCGGTTCTGGGTCTGGCCTTCGGCAATACCTCCGGCCTTACGCGCACTCGCCTTTATGTTGGCCCCAAAGCCGTGGACGTACTGGAAACCACGCAAGCCCAGGCCGGCACCGATCTGCGCGGCATCCTCGACTTTGGCACTTTCAGCTTTATTGCCCGCCCGCTCTTCCTCTGGCTGAAATGGACGCACGAACACTGGATCCCCAATTGGGGCTGGGCCATCGCGTTCCTGACATTGATTATCACCATGGCTCTGCTGCCATTACGCATCTCCGGCATGAAGTCGCAGTTGAAGATGCAGAAGATCCAGCCGCAGATGAAAGCCATCCAGGAAAAATACAAGCGCTACAGCATGACCGATCCGCGCAAGGCGGACATGCAGAAAGAAATGTCCGAGCTCTATAAGCGCGAAGGCGTGAACCCCGTGGGCGGATGTTTCCCCATGCTGTTGCAGATGCCGTTCCTTATCGCCTTCTACTCCATGCTGGGGAACTCGATTGAACTGCGCCAGGCTTCGTGGCTGTGGATCAAGGATCTTTCCGCACCGGACCCGATTCACGCGCTGCCGATTCTGATCATCATCACCATGTTCCTGACGCAGAAAACCATGCCCCAGGCCGGCATGGATCCGGCGCAGCAGAAGATCCTGAACCTGATGGGCCCGCTCATGATGGGCTACATCAGCTGGTTCTTTGCTTCCGGATTGTGCGTTTACTGGGCCATCAGCAACGTGCTGGGTTATGTGCAGCAAGTGGTGATCAACCGGTCTGAACTGGGGCAGCAAGTGCGCAAAAGCATGGACCGACGAGCTACCCGTAAGAAGTGACCGGGCCTATAATTTAGAGCGATGGGGAAGAGAGTAGATGCTTCAAGATAAAGTCGCCTCGGCAAAAAAGATTGACGCCCTTTTGAAGAACACCATCGCTTCTGGCGGCTTCCGCTTGAAGTACCGCATCACCGTAAACCCTCCGGTTCCGGAAGGCGGCGCGGACGAAGTCCCCGACATCCTTGTCGAATTCGCCGGTCCAGACAGCGACTTGGTTCTGGAACGCGGCGGAGAGTTGCTGCGCTCCTTTGAAACCATTGCCCACGAATCCTTGCGGCTGCATGGCGAAGAGCATGACCGCATTTCTTTTGACTGCAAGGGCTACCGCGCCGCACGCCAACAGGAATTGAAAATGGGCGCGCAGGTGGCGGCGGAAAAAGTTCTCCGCTCCGGTGTGCCGTATTCTTTTGCGCCGATGTCGTCCCGCGAGCGCCGCCTGGTGCATCTGGTCTTCCGCGACCATGAATCCCTCACCACGCAGAGCGAAGGCGAAGGCGGCCGTCGCTACGTGGTTCTCTATCCTAAGGACTACAAACCACCCAAGCCGATGCGCCGGCGATAAGCTGTTTCAGTTTAGAATCCATACACCGATTTTTTTAAGCGCGAGGCCGACTTGCGCGCCGAGCTGCGCAAAGTAAGCGCAGGACGCCGCCTTTGCGGACTCGATGTCGCCCGGGCAATCTTCGAGCGAAGCGACAAAATCGAAAGAGGATCTCAACGAATGTCCACAACCGTGAAAATGCTCAGTGAAGTTCCCATCTTTGAGCTCATGGATGAAGAAGAACACGAAGCGCTGGCTGACATGATGGACTGCCAGGACTTTCCTGAAGGCTCTTTCCTCTTCAACTATGGCGATGCCGGCGGCAAAATCTATATCCTGCGTAGCGGCCGCGTGGAAGTTTACGTGGAGAGCACGGAAGGCCAGAAGATCGTGCTGGCGGAAAACGAACACGGCGAAGTTGTTGGTGAACTTTCCTTCCTCGACGGCGGCCCGCGAACGGCGAATTGTGTTGCCCGGGAAGACACCCAGGTCCTTACCCTGCATCGCGAACGGCTGCTAGAGTTCATTGACAAGCATCCGCACGCAGCCATGGACCTGCTCACCGCCGTGGGCCGGCGCCTGCGGCTCACCGACGAGCTGCTGCGCACGCAGGTTTCCCGCAACGTGAACGAAGAAGAAGAAGAGATGATGACCCTGGGCGAACGCGTGGCCGATAAAGTGGCCAGCTTCGGCGGGTCGTGGACGTTTATCAGCATCTTTGGCGTAGTCATGCTGATCTGGGTCTTGTTGAATACCTCCGCCCTTTTCCGGAACCATTTCGATCCTTATCCGTATATCTTGTTGAACCTGTTTCTTTCCATGACGGCGGCAATCCAGGCTCCGGTGATCATGATGTCGCAGAACCGGCAGTCGGCTAAAGACCGCTTGCGGACGGAAATGGATTACCAGGTAAACCTGAAAGCCGAAATGGAAGTAGCGCATCTGCACCGCAAGATTGACCACTTGTACGAGCGGCTGGAAGAACACTGGTCGCGGCTGGAAAACGGCAAGTAGTTAGTGATCGACGGGATTTTGGCTTTAGCCGCCTGCCCAAACCGCTGTGAACCTTGATGACACTATCGTCGCCATTGCCACTCCGCCCGGACGCGGCGGCATTGGCATGGTACGACTCTCCGGACCGGAAGCCCAGACGATTGCGTCCGTTATGCTGCGCCTGAAGCACCCGCTTGAAGCCGGACGCGCAATCTTCGGGGAACTCATCGAACCCGATTCCGGCGAACGCATCGACGAAGCCGTGGTCACTTTCTTTGCCAAACCACATTCCTATACAGCTGACGATGTAATTGAAATCTCCGCCCACGGATCGCCCGTGGTATTGCGTCACGTTCTCGAGCTGGCCATTGCGCGCGGCGCTCGGCTGGCCGAGCCCGGCGAATTCACCATGCGGGCGTTTCTTAACGGACGCATCGATCTAACGCAGGCAGAAGCTGTCCGCGACCTGATTGAATCGCAAACGTTGTATCAAGCCAAGGTGGCCGCGCAGCAGCTGGAAGGCGCGCTGTCGAAGCGGCTTCAGCCGGTCAAGAGGAAACTCGTCGAGCTCATTGCCATTATGGAAGCCGGCATTGATTTTGCGGAGGACGACGTATCGGTGATGCCCGCGGAAGAAATTCGTCAACGCGTCAATGCCATTCAGCAGCCGCTGGAACAGCTGCGCGCCAGCTTTGCGTACGGCAAGCTGGTACATGAAGGACTGACGCTGGCTATCGTCGGCCGGCCCAACGTGGGCAAATCGAGTTTGTTCAACCGGCTGGTCGAGCGCGAGCGGGCTATTGTGACCGCCACTCCCGGCACCACGCGCGATCTGGTCACGGAAACCGTGGCTCTGGGCGGCATTCCCATCAAACTGATTGACACCGCTGGCATCCGCCAATCCACGGACGAAGCCGAGAGCATCGGTATTCGCAAGTCATACGAAGCGCTGAGCGAAGCGGACATGGTGCTGGTAGTGCTGGACAGCACGCAGCCTATTTCCTCCGAAGACCAAGAACTGCTCGCAGCGTGCGCGGGCCGAAAGGCGTTGGCGGTAGCAAATAAGGCAGATATTTCCGGCATCATGAATCCAGTTCTCGATGGCCTGAAGGCATTTCCAACATCCGCGCTGACGGGCCAGGGCATTGACGCTCTGCGCGCGGAAATTCTCGCAACAGTTTCCGGACAAGCCGGGGCGGAGCAAGAGTCGGGATTTCTTACCAGCGTCCGCCACCAGAGATTGGTCGACGAATCCATTGCCAGCCTGGACGCCGCGCGCATCGCGGTACAGAACAAGATTCCGCACGAGATGATCATGCTGGATCTTTACGGCGCGTTGCGTCCGCTGGACGCCGTCACCGGAGAGACCACGACGGACGACATTCTGAATTTGATCTTCAGCAGTTTTTGTATAGGAAAATAGGGCTAACGGCCCGAGGCAGCCACGCTCACGCTCAGCACGCCGTCAATTTCCGCGATGTCTTCGCGGTAGCGCTGAAACGTGACGCCCGGTTCACCGCCGAAAGTATTGGCCAGGCGAAGTTCCTTAATAAGGAAACGGCGCAGGCCTTCGCGGCCGATCTGCTCGTCGTAGGTGGCGCCCATCAGGTAATAGGGATGTCCGCGGAAAATCAGCACGGTCACCTGCTGGTGCTTGAGCGCGGCAATCACCGCGTCAATGTTGGTGGGAGCGCCCGGCGTGAAGTGGATTTCCAGTTGCACGTGGCGTCCGTCATCCAGGACAAATTCTTTGTTCACCACCTCGGCGACTTTTTCCATGGAAGGCAGCGGGCTCACGCACAACTCGCCGTGGTTCAGGCGCATGATCCAGAAGCTCTGGTCCAGGGCCACGCCTTGGCGGGCGAACATGGTTTCAAGTCCGGCGGCCAGCGCCCAGTTCTCGCACTTTTGTTTCGCGGTGGCCACGGCGCCGGAGTTCAGGTCGGCGGTCTGGTCCGGGATGATCTGGAATGCCTGCTGCGGTTTTTTCTTGTCCAGGCCTTGGGTGAGTAGCGCGGCCAGAAAAACGAACGCGATGATGGAAATGAATTTCTTCACTTAAGAGACAAGTTTAGCTCTGATAGGCCTTGGTGCGGCTAGAGCTTTTGCCGTAGGTGCCGTTTGTGTAAAACGTATGGGGTCTAGCATTTCACTTCGCCAGGGCCGCCATGGCCTTACGGAACAGGACGTCAAAGCTTTCGCCGGACGTAGTCCCCAGCTTAGCCAGCGCCTTTTCCGCGAGCGGACGCTGATATCCCAGGTTGACGAGCGCGGAGACCACGTCCTCTTCAATTGGTGTGACGGTGGCGACCCCGGCTGTTGCGCCGAAGGATTCCAGCTTGTCGCGCAGTTCCAGCACCATGCGTTCGGCGGTTTTTTTGCCGATGCCGGGAATGCGCGTAAGGGCCGGGATGTTGTTGCCGCGGATGGCCGCTACCATGGCGTCCGCCGACATGCCGGACAGGATCGTTACGGCCAGCTTGGGTCCAATGCCGCTTACGCCGATCAGCTTTTCGAAAAGCTGTTTTTCTTCCGCGCGGAGAAAGCCAAACAAGGCCAGCGCGTCTTCGCGAACGTGGGTATGGATGAACAACGCAACTTCCGCGCCGGGAGCGGGAAGATCGGAAAAAGTCGGGACGGTGATGTGGACGTCATACCCGACGCCGCCGGCCTCGATGATGGCCTGGTTGGGATGCTTGGAGATCAGTCGTCCGCGAAGGTGTGCAATCATTATTTTTGTTGTCGCTCCGCGACAAAACTACTCGAGACGCTTTTCCAGGCCATCATTCTTCAGCTCCTGCAGCAGCGCAGTTCTACTCTCCCAAATCCCGCCGCGCTTTTCTCCGCGCCTCCGTGGTAGGTTGTCTTAGCTCCTGCGTTTATAGAAAACGTTGAATTCAAATCCTGGATTCGCAGGGAAAATCTGCGCGATTTTTTTCAGACGTTCAGCCATGGCG
>JANXPR010000413.1 GCA_025357215.1 Acidobacteriaceae bacterium
CCAAAGGAATCAGGCGGAAGGATGCGGACGTCCACTTGCAGCCCGCTACGCAGCTTGAAGCTGACTTTGTTTTCGCCCTTGGCCAGCACTTCGTGGATGCCGGGAAAGTCTACGATGTGCTCGATGACTTTGTTACGCTGCGCAACGTTGGTGGCGCATTTGCCGGTGACCAGCACGTCCAGGTCGCCCACGGTTTCTTTGCCGCGCCGCAGAGAGCCGGCAGGCGTGACTTTCTCCACGCCCGGCAGGTCCTTGAGCAGGTCAATCATCTTCTGCGCGGTTTCCATGGCCACGTCCAGCAGGAAGCGTCCGCTCATCTGGCGATAGCTTTCAATGGCCTTAAGAATCTTCTGTTCGGTCTTTTCGCTTTGCCGCGGAAGCTCGCGCAGCTTGCCTTCACGGGCCAGCTTGGCTACGCCTTCCGGATCGCAGACTTTGAAGGTGTCCCAGATGAGCGCGATGGTCTTGGGGCCCAGACCGGAAATCTTAAGCAGTTCAAGGATCGACGGTTGATAGCGCTTGAGCAGCTCTTCGTGCTGCGCCAGCTTGCCTTTGGTAAAGATTTCCTGGATGTGTCCTGCCATGCTCTTGCCGATTCCAGGGATGGCCAGCAGGGCTTTCTGGTCCTTATATATGTCGGAGAGTTGCTGATCGAGCGATTCGATGACCTCAGCCGCGCGCTGGTAGGAGCGTATGCGGAACCCGTCTTCGCCGGCGATCTCCATCAGGTCGGCGGTTTCGGTGAGGATATTGGCAATTGCCTTATTGTCGAAGGTGGCCACGGAAAACATTGTAACTTTTGCAGTGCCGCCCGGCCACCGTGTGCGATATTTTCAGGAATGATCAGACTGGATGTGTCTTATCTTAACTTCGTTTTCGTTCCACTCCGGCTTTGCTGTCGCACGCTTTTCAATACCTTTGGAAGTCGCCGTTTAAGCGAGTTCAAGTGCCACTGGTTGTGAACCAGCAGATCCACCTCGAATTCAATCAGCAATCCTTCTAACTTCTCCAGGTCGCGCGGAAACTTCATATTCAGCAGCTTTTTGAGTCTGACTCTGTGGTTGTCCCCAATTTGTGCGATGTCAGCGAGATCAACAGCTACGCAGCCGACGACATCCACATCTAAGCGTGCGGCCTCTGCCAGTTTTTTACGCAGGCAATCCGTAAGCTTGCGGTTGGCACGAATCTGGGCCTTAAACTCTGGTGTCTCAAGGAAACTGAGATCCAACGACCACGCCGTTTGGGGCTTGCTTCGCTTCTTGCTAGACATTTTGAGCCTACTCATTCGGCTTGAGCCTACTCATTCGGCAAATTCAACTGCCAAGAAACGCCAAATTTGTCAGACACCCATCCGAATTTGCGGCTGAAGCCGTAGCTGCCCAGCGGCATTAAGACCTGTCCGCCGACCGAGAGCTTCATAAAGAGCAGGTCGAGCTCGCCTTCGTTGTCGACATCGACAAACAAAGAGATGGCAGGTGTAAAGGTAAAGTCGTGCTTCGTGGGGCTGTCAATACACATAAACTCGCGCCCGTTGAGCAAGAATTTGGCCTGCATTACGGAGCCTTCCTTGCCGGGTCCGGTTGCGCCGTAACGCTTGATGCCGGTCACGGAAGAGTTCTTGAACAGGGACACGTAAAGATTCATGGCCTCTTCGGCCTGGCCTTCAAACATAAGAAAGGTGGTGATGGTGGGTCGCATGGGTTTTTTGGCCTCTATCCTTGAATGCCGCCCAGCGCCGACGTGACCAGTTCTGTGTCCAGATACTCGGTGACTTCTTTCAGCTTGCCCTCAGCCAGACGGAAGACGAAGCAATAACGATTGTTATAGGGCTTACCGGCGGTCGTGGTGTTGCTGCCGCGGGCTTCCACCACCACGATGTCGTCTTCCGCAATGATCCGCTGGGCAATGGTCTTCAACGGCGGCACAACGCGCGTGCGCAGAGCGCCGAAAAGGTCCGCCAGCACGGCTTGCTTACCCTGGTAGGTTTTCGACCATGGCGTAGTTCCTGTGACGGTCCAGTCAAAATCGTCGGCCATGCTTTCGACGAAAAGTTTGGAATTGCCTTCAGCCAGTCCGGCGAAGATCTGTTGCACCAGTTGTTTGTTCTGTGCGGTCTGGGAGAGATTCGTTTGTACAGCTGCGCTCATCTTTAGAAACTCCTATAAAGAAACTCCTGTAATTTGAATAACAAACGAAGCAGGGGATGTCCAATTTTGCGACGTGAGGCAAGTCCCATGAGAAATCTTTACCCACCGCAAACCTACGCCAATTCCCTCTAAATCCCTCGTACTCAAGATACTTAGCAAAACGCCGATAGCAACAACGTGGAAAACCGACCAAATTCAGCTGGTCCTGAAACAAAGACCGCAGTCCAACAGTCTGGCTTTGGTCCGGCCCTGCGAGGCGGCCTTGCGCTGGCGTTGGCGGCCGCGACGGTGGCTGCGCTCTTGTTTTTCTGGCGGTTAGGCGACCAGGGCCGCACGGCTCAGCTCCAGTTGGTGCAAATCGAGGCGGCGATCAACTTCGCCAACGGACTGGAATGGCAGGCGATCTCAGACCGCGCGGTCAACGCGCAAGAACAAGAGGACCTTCAGGCCAGACTACAGGAAGTGGAGAATTTGTTTAGTAACCTGCCTCCCAAGGTGCTGTCTTTGCGGGAGGTGGCTCATCTCCACGACGTCAGCCTGCGGTACGCCGAAGCTATCACCATTGAAGTTTCGTTCGTGGCCAGAGGCAAGTTTGACGAAGCGGCAGAAGTCGCCAAACAAGTCGTCGACCCCACGCTGGAGGAGCTTAGGACGGGTCTGCTGACAGCCAACCAGGTACAGGCGAAAAGGGCCCAGAGCGCTTCGCGCATCCAGATTTTCGGTTCCGTGGCCGTGGTGGTTTTTTCCTGCTGCTTCATG
The DNA here is from genome assembly GCA_025357215.1 of Acidobacteriaceae bacterium. Lineage (GTDB taxonomy): Bacteria > Acidobacteriota > Terriglobia > Terriglobales > Acidobacteriaceae > Angelobacter. The sequence goes on from JANXPR010000413.1 coordinate 2,907, forward strand.
CTGGTGTTGCTCCGCAAAGCACAGAAACTGCTGGCCTCCAAGCTGGCCGCGGAAATGGCCAGCCGTACCAAGAGCGAATTCCTGGCCAACATGAGCCATGAAATTCGCACGCCCATCAACGGCGTGCTGGGCATGACGGACCTGCTTTTG
>JANXPR010000141.1 GCA_025357215.1 Acidobacteriaceae bacterium
GCCTTCGTTTTCGCGGTCTTCATCGTCCACTACGATGATCATGCGCCCAGCGCGGATTTCTTCGATGGCGGCGGGAACGTCAGTAAATGCAGCGGAATTTGGCATAAAACTACCTAAAGCTCACGAAAATTCTAGCAGAACGCGGACTCGCCTTAGGCATACAATAGTTGTTATGGCTAAGCCGTCGAATGATTTCTTTGAAATTGGCTGCCCGTGCTGCAGCGCCGTCCTCAAGGTTGATCCGGCCACCAAGGCGGTGATCTCGCACGTTGCGCCCATCAAGCCCAGGACTTTTACTGACTTTGAGGCCGCGGCCAAAGCCATGCGCGACAACGAAGGCCGCAAGGAGTCCATTTTCCGCCAGGCCGTGGACGCGGAAAAAAACAAATCCGAACTGCTGGAAAAGAAGTTCCAGGAAGCCATGAAGAAAGCCAAGGAGAGTCCGGAAGAAGGCCCCATGATCCGCGACTTTGATCTGGATTAGCTTGGCTGAAAAGCTCCTGCTTCTCGGACATCGTGGCGCGCGCCGTTACGCCGAAGAAAACACTCTCCCTGCCTTCGACCTTGCTCTGGACCACGGCGCTCACGGCTTTGAGTTTGACGTCCGCCGCACTCGCGATCTCCACACCGTGATCGTGCACGATCCCAAGTTGCACGGGCTCGTTCTGCGTCGTCACAATCTTCACCAGATTCAAGCCCGCTGTGAGCACCTGCATCACGCGGCGCCGCCGTCGCTTGAAGACGTGCTTGACCGTTACAGCCGCTCAGCGTTTCTCAACATTGAGGTGAAAGTCCGCGGGATTGAAGCCATCGTCGCGCAGGCCTTGCGCCGTACCCAGCCCAAACGCTATTTCATTTCGTCGTTCCTGCCCGGAATTGTGAAACGGCTGCATCGTCTGGATCGCAACCTTATTCTGGGAGCTCTGGCGCAAACGCCCTGGCAACTGCGCCGCTGGAAAGTCCTGCCGGCGGAATACGTGGTCCCGCACTACCGCCTGCTCAATTCTCGCCTCATGGACGCGCTGCACGCCGCCGGTAGGAAAGTTGTAACCTGGACCGTGAACGACCCTCGCCACATGCGCCGCGCCGCCGACCTTGGCGTGGACGGTATTATTTCGGATGACACGAAGCTCCTAGTGGCCACGCTGGGGTAAGAGACTGCTGCTTTTTTGCGCAACCCAAGGTTTTGCGAAACCCCTACCCCTGTCACCCTGAGCGTTGCGCGAGTCAGGGACGAGCGCGAGTCGAAGGGTCCCGAGAAACTTACCGGTAACCATGCCGCTTCAGGGAGTTCGCTCGATACTTTCTCCTGAAAATTCCCTAAAACAGCTTGGTCGCGCACTCATCCTCGGGATGTTTCGACTATGCGCCGCTGACACGGCGCTCCGCTCAACATGACAGGTGCAGGCGTTATCTCAGCGTCCCTTAATTACCTAAGAACCTGGACCTACTGTCCCGCCCGTGCTTCTCACGTCAACTGTGTGATGGAAGTCACTGTCTTATAATGGATACAAGCTCATGCTTGTGGGAAGTTCATAATAAGGTCCATCGCGGCCGTGTTGCCGCGCACAGGAATTAATCATGCCAACGCTTGACGCAGGACTACAGGAACGCACGGCGGAAACATCCGGTGCCCGCCGCAACGTAAACGACTTCAGCATTCAGGTGGCCACGGTGAACGGATCGGGTTCGCAATCGGCCAACATGGTGCTGTTGCGCAGCATTTTCCAGATGGGCGTGCCGGTTTCCGGCAAGAACCTGTTCCCATCGAACATTGCCGGGTTGCCCACCTGGTATACCATCCGCGCCAGCAAGCACGGCTACATTGCGCGCAAGAAAGAAATTGATTTCGTGGTGGCCATGAACGCGGAGACCGCGCAAGAAGACGCCACGTCACTCAATGCCGGCGCCGTCTGCGTGTATGACGAGCCGCTGAACCTGAATGCCCTGCGCACGGACGTCACTTTCTATCCCGTTCCGTTTGACAAGATCACCGCGCAGGTTTGTCCGGAAGCCAAGCTCCGCCGCCTGGTCAAGAACATGGTTTATGTGGGCGTCGTCGATTTCCTGCTGGGCATCGATCTCAACGAATCTGAGAAGGCCGTGTCGCGCCAGTTCTCTACTAAGAAGAAAGCCGCTGACCTGAACATGTCCGCCGTGCGCGCCGGTTATGACTACGCCAAGGCCACCTTCACCAAGGCTGATCCGTATTTCATCGAGGCGATGAATGAAAACACGGGCAAGATCATTATTGAAGGCAATGACGCTGCTGCTCTGGGCTGCATGATGGCCGGCGTCACGGTGTGCACGTGGTATCCGATCACGCCATCCACTTCGCTCATTGAGTCGCTGATTGAGTACCTCAAGGAATACCGCATCACTCCGGAAGGCAAAGCGACGTTCGCCGTGGTCCAGGCAGAAGACGAACTCGCCGCCATCGGCATGGTGATGGGCGCGGGATGGGCAGGCGCCCGGTCCATGACGTCCACTTCCGGCCCCGGCATTTCGCTCATGGGTGAATTCATTGGCTTGGGTTACTACGCGGAAATCCCTGGCGTGATTTTTGACGTGCAGCGCGTTGGTCCTTCCACCGGATTGCCCACCCGCACCGCACAGGGCGACATTCTCACGTGCGCGTTCCTCTCCCACGGAGACACCAAGCACATCATGCTGCTGCCTTCGTCCGTGGAAGAGTGCTACACCATGGCCATGGAGGCGTTTGAGCTGGCGGAAAAATTCCAGACCCCGGTCTTTGTGATGATGGACCTGGACCTGGGCATGAACAATTGGGCGTCCAAGCCGTTTGAGTACCCCACTAAACCCATCAATCGCGGCAAAGTGCTCAGTGCGGAAGACCTCAACCGCCTGGGCGGATTTGCCCGCTATAAAGACGTTGACGGAGACGCCATCCCGTATCGTACCCTGCCGGGCACCAAGCACGAGAAAGCCGCGTATTTCACGCGCGGCAGCGGTCACAACGAAAAAGCTCAATACAGCGAACGCGCGGACGATTACAAGAACAATATGGACCGCCTGGCCCGCAAGTTTGAAACCGCCCGGCAGTTCGTCCCTGCGCCGGTCAAGGAAGTGAGCGGCACGTCCAAGATCGGAATCATCGCTTACGGCACG
>JANXPR010000418.1 GCA_025357215.1 Acidobacteriaceae bacterium
GGAGACCGCAGTCTCCGTGCCGCGTGAAATGGATGATGTGACTGAAGGCCTAGTTCTGCGGACGGCTGGCCGGCGGAACGATTCCGTTCATGCGCAGGTATTCCACCGACTGGCCGTAATGATCAAACGCGTGCGAGACGGCAAACGTCGCGCAGAAGAGCCGCGAAATCTGTCCCGCTCCAAACGGACTGGGAACCATGGCCACCACGTTTTCTGCGGTCATCGACTTAGCGGCGCGATGTCCCAGGGCGTAAGAGTCTTTCAGGTACTTCACGATGTCCGCCTTGCTGGTCATGGAGTCAGGGCCGTTTCCTTTGTTGATGTCCACGGGCGGTTTCTCGCCTGTAAGCGGCGACCACAGCATGAAGTTCACGGTGGCCACATGTTTTACTTCCTGGGCGAATGTGCGCACGGTTTTGTAGTCACTGCCCGGTATTTTCATGCTCTCCGGCGTGAAATTGAACTTATCCTCCGGCATGGCCTCGGCGGCGTCCACCAGTTGTTTTTCGATGATGCTAACTTCGCGGTCGATCACCAAGGCGATGGTAGGCGCTGGCTGGGGAGCGGGCGACGCGGCTGGCTTGGCGGCGTCCTGGGCGAAAGAGGTTACGGCAAAGGTCAAGACCAGCAGCAGGCAAATTTGTTTCAGATGTTTCATGTAGTCTCCGGTTCTATTAAAGTGTGAAGTTTCAGACTTCCGATCTCCAATTTTGCAATCTTATTTTTTCTGTTGCGGACGGCTGGCCGGCGGAATGATGCCGTTCATGCGCAGGTACTCAACGACTTGTCCGTAGTGATCAAACGCATGCGCGGTGGCGAACGTAGCCAGGAACAGACGCGTGGTCTTGCCTTCGCCGACCGGGACATTTTGCCCCATGTTTTCGTTGGTCAGCGACAGGCAGGCGCGATGCCCCATGGCGAACGAATCTTTCAGAAACTTGATGATGTCGGCCTTGCTCTTGATGGTTGCCGGGCCGTTGTCTTCCTTCGTGTCGACGGGTGGCTTTTCGCCAAGGATGGCCGAATAGAATTCATAGTTAGTGGTAGCAACGTGTTTGATCTCTTCGGCAAAAGTTTTTACTCCCTTGTACTCGCTGCCTGGGATGTTGAGCGATGCGGGAGCAAAGTTAAATTTATCTTCCGGCATGGCTTCCGCCGCGGAAACAAATTCGCGCTCGGCGATTTTGAGTTCGTTGTCCACAATGGTGGCAACGGGGACGTTGGCGGAATCGGCGGGCGGCTTAGCCGCGCCTTGACTGAAGGCAGAAGCCGCAAAGGTCATGATCAGCAGAAAGCAGAATGTTCTGGCAAGCGTCATTTTATTTTTCTCTCCTCACGTTGGAACTGTTGGCGTGTGAATTGTATCGGGGAACCCTTATTGTCCGTTATGGGCGTCTTGATTGTTGCCCGTTTGCAGGCGATACCATGGAGCGAGAAGCAAACTGCAAGCCAGCGCGGCGGCAGAAACCGTCAAAGTGAATTTTACGGAGCTGCGGGTAGCCACGGCGCCCCAGGCAAAGCTGCCCAAAGCCAGTCCGCCTTGCAGAACGAGTACGTACATGGAGATAACGCGGGCCCGCACCCAGCCAGGGCACGCCGTCTGTACCACGAGATTGAGAGTGGCCAGAATCATGAGCCAGGCCAAGCCGGCAACGGCAGCGAAAGCAGACGCCAGCACGAGGTTGCCGGTGCGGACCAGTCCGCACAGAGCAACCGCAAAAAGCATGGTGGCAACGGCGGAGATAGTGTCGTAAGAAAATCTGCGCCGGGCGATGGCCAGCACAACCGCGCCTGCAAGCGCGCCCATCCCGAAGAATGCCAGCATGGCTCCGTAGCCGGTGGCGCCAAAACGTCTGGCGATGAGCGGGAGCAAGGCCCAGAACGCGCTGGCGAACAAAGTGAACGCCAGGGTGCGAACCAACACGGCGCGGATGCGGCGTTCCTGTCGCATGTAACGCAGGCCCATCATGATGGCGCCGGAAACGGTGACCTTTACCTGGTTCGGTTCGCGCGCTGCGGGCTTCCAGTAATAAAGGAATAAGATCACGCCGAAGAACGACACGGCATTCAGCAGGAAGGCCACACCGGATCCGGCGGTGGCGATGACCAGTCCTCCGATCGCCGGACCGACGGCGCGCGCAATGTTGAAGCCGGCTGAATTCAACGCGACGGCAGAAGCCAGCTTGGACGAGGGAACTAAGTCCGGAGTAAGGGCCTGCCAGGCGGGATCGTTCATCACCGCGCCAACGCCCAACAGGAACGTGAAAACCAGCAGCAGTTCCTGCGTGCAAATTCCCTTGATCGTCAAAATGCCCAGCACCGTGGAAGCGCCCACCATGAAAGCCTGGGTCCAAAGCAGGAACTTGCGGCGGTCAACCAGATCGGCCAGCGCGCCGGCGGGCAAGGCGATTAACAGCACGGGTAAACTCAACGCCACCTGCACCATGGAAACCCACATCGGCGACTGGGTGAGCGACTGCATTTGCCATCCGGTGGCCACGTTCTGCATCCAACTGCCGGTGTAAGAGATGACCGCGGCGATCCACAGGCTGCGGAAGAGCGGTTCACGCAGCGGCGCCAGAGCGGACGTATGCACCGGAGCGGGATTCAGTTGGGCCTGAGCGGGCGATTCCATAGGGCTAACAGG
>JANXPR010000186.1 GCA_025357215.1 Acidobacteriaceae bacterium
CGGTTCACGTCACGGAAAAACCGGCAGCTCATGCCGCGCCGCCAGCGGTGATTGTTACGCCGCCTCCGGTGCCGCTGCCAGCGGCAGTCATCGCGACGCAAGCACCTGTAGCTCCCGTAGCGGCCGCTCCGCCGGCAACGGCGCCGCATCCGGGCAAGCCCGTGCCGCAACAGCCATTGGTTCCGCAACGCCGCATGATCACGCCGCAAACCGGCCCGCGTCCTGTGTATACGGCGCCGCCGCCGCAGCGTGCTCCCATGCCGCCGCAAGGCAACCCACAAGGCGGACAAGGTATGCGCGGTCCGCAAGGATCAGCAGGTCCGGGCGGCCGTCCGCAAGGCGTGGTTCGCGGGCAACCAATTTTCCAGCGTCCACGTCCAGGTGGTGGTCCCAGCAGTGGTGGTCCGGGTGGACCTCCGGGCAGCCGTCCGCAATTTAACCGGCCAGGCGGTAGCAATGAACAGCGCCGTGGTCCGCATCCAACCAGCGCCGCGCGTGGAGGTTTTCCGCCGCGTCCGGGAATGGGTGGCGCGGTAGGACCGGGTGGTCCGCCGCCGGTTCCGGGAAGGCCCACAGGCCGTCCTGGTCCGCCAAGACGTCCGGGTGCGCCGTATATCCCCAAGGAACGTGAAGGTCCGATGAAGGGCTTTGTTCCGCCACCGCGTTTGGTGTCGTCGAACGAGCCAATGCCGATTACCCGCAGCATCACGATTGCGGAAGGCATCAGCGTAAAGGACCTGGCGGAAAAACTCGGCTTCCGCGCAAAGGATCTCATCGCCCGTTTGATGAGCAAAGGCGTGCTGGCCACGGTAAACCAGAGTCTGGACTACGAACTGGCGAAAGATCTGGCGCGCCACTTTGGCGCTGAAACCGAATCGGTCACGTTTGAAGAACAGGCCGCACAGGAAATGACGTTGATGGCCGGATCGGCGGAAGCGTCCGCCGCAGCGGCCGTTACGCGTCCGCCGGTGGTCACCATCATGGGTCACGTGGACCATGGCAAAACCTCACTACTGGACGCGATCCGCGAAACTGACGTGGCCGGCGGCGAAGCTGGCGGCATCACGCAACACATCGGCGCCTACAAAGTCCGCATCACCAAGGAAGATTCTCCGGCGTTTGGACGCCAGATCGTTTTCCTGGACACGCCGGGTCACGAAGCTTTTACCCGTATGCGCGCACGCGGCGCCAAGATCACGGACATTGTTGTGCTCGTGGTCGCGGCTGACGACGGCGTAATGCCGCAGACGCTGGAAGCCATGGACCACGCGAAAGCAGCGAAAGTTCCGATCATTGTTGCAGTGAATAAGATCGACAAGCCGGAAGCGCTGCCCGATCGCGTGAAAAAACAGCTGGCTGATCGCGGCCTGATGCCGGAAGACTGGGGCGGCACCACGGTATTCGTGGACGTTTCCGCCAAGAAGCGCACGAACCTGAACCTGCTGATGGAAATGATTTGCCTGGTCGCCGATCTCGGTGAACTCAAGGCCAATCCGGAACGTCCGGCGAGCGGCACGGTGGTGGAAGCCAAGATCGATCGCGGTCGCGGTTCGGTGGCTTCGGTGCTGATCCAGAACGGAACACTGCGCGTGGGCGATAACTTTGTCGTCGGCAACACTTACGGCAAAGTACGCGCCATGTTTGACGATCGCGGCAAGCTGGTGGAAGAAGCTCCGCCATCAACGCCGGTGGAAGTCCTGGGACTCGAAGGCCTGCCGGAAGCCGGTGACCAGTTGCTGGTGGTCGATCGCGAACGCGCACGCCAGGTATCCGAATATCGCGGGGCCAAGGCCCGCGAAGCCACGCTGGCTAAGTCATCCAAGATTTCCCTGGAAGGCCTGGCGGAACAGATCAAGAGCGCCGGCGTGAAAGAACTGGCGTTGATCCTGAAAGCGGACGTAGGCGGATCAGCCGAAGTGCTGTCTGACACGCTGACCAAGCTTTCCAACGAGAAAGTAAAGATCAAGATCCTGCGCAGCGGCGTGGGCGCCATTACCGAAAACGACGTGCTGCTGGCTTCGGCCTCCAACGCGGTGATCATCGGGTTCAATGTGCGTCCGGAACGCAAGGCGCAGGAGCTGGCGGAGCAGGAGAAAGTTGACATCCGCCTGCACTCGATCATTTACGAACTCCAGGACGAGATCAAGAAAGCCATGCTTGGCCTGCTGGAACCGATCATCAAGGAAACCTACATGGGCCGCGCCGAAGTCCGCGAGACGTTCCGCGTACCCAAGGTGGGAACCATTGCCGGTTGCCAGGTGACGGACGGCGCGATCAAGCGCGATTCAGAAGTCCGCCTGCTGCGCGATGGCGCCCAGGTGTACAAAGGCAAGATCGGGTCGCTCAAACGCTTTAAAGACGATGCCAGCGAAGTCCGCAACGGCATGGAATGCGGTATCAACCTACAGAACTTCAATGACATCAAGAAAGGCGACATCATTGAAGCTTTTGTGATTGAGAAAATCGCGGCCGAAATGGGAGTCGCTTAAAAGATTGGTAATCGGGTCAGAAAGATTGGGTAATTGAGTAATTTGGTAATCGGGTAATTTGAGATAGCCTTGCGGGCGTGAGCGAAACAGGAGCCCGCAGGCGAAATCCCAAGCGTTTCTTGCGAGGGATCTTAAGAACAACCCGATTTTCAATTACTCAATTACCAGATTACTCAATTACCAATTCTCCAGTCCCCCAACCAACAAGTTGTCCAAGCAGTCTGAACCTGAAGTCGCCAAACTCAGTTCTTATGGACCTATCCAATCTGCCTCCCGGAATGATCGGCCAGCTTGCTGGCATGGTTGAAGATTTCATCCTGAAAAACCAGAAGCGGTATGCCTTCCGCTCCACGCCGCTCACTGACGCACAGAAAACTGCCATGGGGCCGTTCTTCACGCAAGAGCTTCTTGATCCGGTGCGCCTGCACGTGCTAAAAGGCGACCGCATCCTTGATCCGCCGTTTTACAGCATGGCCCGGGTAATGGGCATCAAGAACCTGCCCAGCTTTTCTGACGCGGCAGCCGTCACCTTTGTGGACGTGATCGTTTCCCACGAAGCGCTCAACGACGCTTTGCTCTTTCACGAACTGGTGCATGCGGTGCAGTACGCGCAGATCGGGACCAAGGATTTCGCGGCGCGCTACCTGAACGGATTCCTGAATGGCGGAAGCTATGCCGAAATCCCCATTGAGAAACACGCCACGGAGTTGGAAAAACGCTTCAGCGCGAATCCGCAGCAAGGTTTTTCCGTGGCGGATGAAGTGAAGACCTGGCTGCAGTCCTAGCGGCCCTCAGGAGCTGAAGCCCGAATTATTCCAGTGCGGAGAATGCCAGGCATGAATGCCTGCTCCACCATGCAGATCTAACCAAACTACATTTGTAAAGCGCGATTCATCAAAAAGTAACAAGGTATTCATCTTTGCGTCTTGCTGACCTGCTATCTGTATAGCGTGGCGGGAGGGAATCGTGGTCACGACCTTGTGGCCTTGGGCCGGATTCCGCATTCGCCGCCAATCCCCTATCTCTGGAGAATAGCAATGTCGCATGCAAGACGTCTGGGCATTTTGGGCGCATTCGCCCTGCTGGTCACACTGGGTCAAGTGAACGCCAGCGCGGAAGATGGAATCAAGAAAGTTTTGTCG
>JANXPR010000422.1 GCA_025357215.1 Acidobacteriaceae bacterium
CACGCACTTTACGCAAGGGACGAGCGTGCCTGGCTTCGGAGCAGGAGTCTCGGTGACTTCTTTCACGGTAACTTCCGCCACCACAGCTTTAGCCGTACTGAACGTTGATCCGGCGGCTGTTCTTGGTGCACGCAACGTAACCGTCACCACAGGTACTGAAGTTGCTACGTTCGTTAACGGTTTCGAAGTGGTTCCACCTCCACCCGCGGTAAGCATTGCTCTGACCGAAGGCCAGACAATCACCAAATCGACTCAGGTGATCGGCAGCGTAAGCTCGGGCGCATGGACTCTCTCCTACGCGCTGGCGTCCGCGGACGGAACCGTCGCGAATCCGGTCTTCGTCCCATTCGCATCCGGCAACACCGCCGTTACCAATGGCGTTTTGGGGACGCTTGATCCAACCGTGCTTCTCAACGGCAATTACACCGTTCGACTCACATCAACGGACCAGTTCGGCCAAATCTCAACGATCAATACGAACGTGATTGTGGAGCGTAATGTCAAAGTTGGGAATTTCACTCTCAGCTTCAACGATCTCACGGTAGTCATGCCTGGCCTGCCCATCACCGTTACCCGTACGTATGACAGTCGCGATCAGGCGTCGCACGATTTCGGCGCGGGCTGGACTCTTTCCCTGGCCAACGTGCGCGTGCAGAAAAACGGCAAGTTCGGCACCAACTGGCAAATGACGCAAAGCGGCGGGATCATCCCGAGCTTCTGTCTGGTGGAACTCAAGCCGCATATCGTCACCGTCACGTTCCCTGACGGCCGCGTCTTTAAATTTCAGGTGACGACCAGTCCGTCGTGCCAGTCCGTTCAACCGATCGGATCCGCGAGCCTCTCGTTCGTTCAGTTGCCCGGGACCACCGGCACACAGGGCGCGACGTTGCAGATCCTCGGCAACAACAGCACTCTGGTCAATCCGCCGAGCCCCGGCGCCGTGGAATTGCTGGACTCCGTCGCACTTCTGGACGCAAACCAGACGGTCTTCCAACTGAACACCGCGGAAGGCTTCATCTACGTGATTGACCAGGCACTGGGAGCCACCAGCATTACTGACCCCAACGGCAATCAGATCACCATCAACGCCAATGGGATCACCAGCTCGGGCGGTAAGAGCGTGGTCTTCACTCGAGATCCTCAGGGACGCATCACGCAAATAGCCGATCCTGCCGGAAACACGGTGAACTATTCCTACAGCGGAACCGGCGATCTGACCACGCTGGTGGACCGCACAGGCAACGTTACCGCGTTCAATTACGATTCCGCACCGCATCTTCTCACCAGCATTGATGACCCGCGTGGCGTGCAAGCCGTAAAGAGCGTGTATGACGCCAACGGCCGGTTAACTGACACCTTTGACGCCGACAACAACCACATTCATTACGACCACCTGCTCGCCGCGAATACTGAAGTCATCACGGACCGGCTGGGTCACGCCACCAGCTACGCTTACGCTGACGACGGCAACATCCTGCACAAGATCCAAACCGTGGCCGGCGTTCAGCTTGATTCCGCTTATGCGTATGACGGCAATGACAATAAACTGTCTGAGCTTCTGCCCGGACATCTCAACCCATCCAGCTCCACTTATGACGCGTTGAGCAACATGCTCACCCAGACCGATCCCCTGGGCAACAAGACCACGTACGCTTACAACACGAACCGCCAGGTTACACAGATTGACGATGCCAACCTGGGCCCCAAGCACGGCGCCACCAGCAATGTGTATGACGCGAAAAACAACCTGCTCTCTACCACCGACGCCGAAGGTCACGTCACCACCTACACTTACTTCCCTAACGGCCAGTTAAAAACCATTGCCGTGGACAACGTTCCGACCGGCAGCTTTGCATATGACCCCACCGGAAACCTGACGCAACAGATTGACGCCAACGGCGTTCCCACTACTTACACGTATGACGCCAACGGCAACAAGAAAACTCAAAAAGTCACGCGCACTTTACCCAACGGAACGCTTCAAGACCTGTTGACCTTGTATGACTATGACGCGAATGACCGTCTGATTAAGTCCACGTACGCTGACGGTTCGTTTACGCAGATCAAGTACAACGCCATTGGCAAACAGTCCGACGTGATTGACCAACTCGGACGCACCACGCATTACGACTATGACACGCAGGGCCGGCTGAGCAAGACCACCTACCCTGACACCACGTTTGAAGTGAGCAGCTACGACCTTGAAGGCCGCCGCATCAGCTTCCAGGACCGCGGCCTACATGTGACCACCTACGACTACGACGAAATCGGCCGCCTCACCAAGGCGCACTACCCCGATCTCTCGTTCACCGAAACCGTGTATGACACAGCCAGTCGCGTGTCAGACACCTTTGACCAGCTCCGCCACCAGACGCATTTTGATTATGACGATGCCGACCGCCGCAGCAAGGTGACCGACGCCGCCGGCAAAGTGACGTCCTTTGCGTATGACAACGTGGGCAACCAGACGTCCATGACGGACGCGCTGCAGCACACCACCACTTTTGTTTATGACCGGCTCGGACGCCGCACACAGACCATCTATCACGACCAGAGCGCATCTCTGGAGCACTACGATTTCCTGGGCCGTATGGATTCCCGCATCGACCAGGCAGGCAAAGTCACGCAGTTCGGGTTTGACACCGTGGGGCGGCTTACGTCCGTTACACAAACCTTGAACAGCTTGCCGCTGGTTACCCGCTACGCGTATGACGAGATTGGCGAGCGCATCACGCAGACGGACGCCAACGGCCACGTCACCACGTTTGCGTACGATCAACTCGGACGCCGCACCGGCCGCACGCTGCCTGTGGGCCAGAGCGAGTCTTACGGTTACGATCTGGCCGGAAACCTGACCTCGCGGAAAGACTTCAATGGCCACACCACCATTTACCAGTACGACCCCATGAACCGTTTGCAGTCCAAGACCGCTGACGCGTTCTTCTCCACCGGGACGTGCGCGGCTGGAGCCTGCGGAGCCACGCAAGTCAGCTTCACCTACACCGCCACCGGCAAACGCAAAACCATGCAGGACGCCAGCGGGGCCACGACATATACCTACGATCCGCAGATGGACCGTTTGCTGACCAAAGCCGCTCCCGCCGGGACGCTGACTTACACCTACGATCCTGCCGGGAACATCGCGTCGCTCAAGTCGTCGAATGTGGGCGGCGCGGCGATGAACTACGGCTACGATCCGCTGAACCGCCTGGCGTCCGTGACCGACACGAGCGGCACCACCAGTTACAGCTATGATCCGGTGGGAAATCTGGCTGGATACTCGTATCCGAACGGCGTCTCCACCAGCTATGTTTATGATCCGCTAAACCGCCTGACGCAAATGCAGAGTTCGTGTGGCGCCGGCATCGGCTGTGGCGCTCCGGGGACGGCCGTTGCCAGTTACGCTTACACGCTCGCTCCGGCTGGCAACCGCCTTTCTGTGGCCGAACTAAGCGGAAGGTCGGTGACCTACGGTTACGATGACTTGTATCGCCTGACGGGGGAGACTGTGGCCGGTGACCCCCACGGGAAGAACGGCGCGGTGAACTACACCTTTGACAACGTCGGCAACCGCAAGCAGCTCAACTCCACGCTGCCGGCCATCGCCGCTACGGGACTGCTGAATTACGACGCGAATGACCGCACGTCCACCGATCCCTACGACGCGAACGGCAATTTGCTGCTCACGGGGGCGGGAACGAACGTCTACGACTTTGAGAATCGTCTAGTGCAGGCGGGCGGAGTCAAGATCGTCTATGACGGCGATGGCAACCGGGTGCGGGAGACCGTCGCAACCACGACGACTTCGTATCTTGTCGCGGACCAGAACCTGACCGGCTACGCCCAGGTGCTGGACGAAGTGCAGGGCGGGGCCGTTTCGCGAACGTACAGCTACGGGCTTTCGCTCATCAGCCAAAGGCTAACAGCCAGCAGCTCCGTATCCTTTTACGGTTTCGACGGCCACGGCTCGGTTCGCTTCCTTACCAGCTCGACCGGCGCCATCACTGACACCTACGATTTCGACGCCTTCGGCAATCTGATCTCGTCAACCGGAACCACGCCCAACAATTACCTCTTCGCGGGCGAGCAGTTCGATCCCGCGCTCGGCGTCTACTACAACCGCGCCCGTTATTACGACCAGCGGCAGGGCCGGTTCTGGAGCATGGATAGTACCTACGGAAGTGATGGGGATCCTCTATCCTTACACAAGTATCTCTATGCGAGCGCAAATCCAACTGACAAGACCGACCCCAGCGGAAACGAGTCGCTGAGCGAGCTGAGCGTCGCAACCGGAATCAACCAGGGGCTTCAGCGTCTAGCAATCCTCTCATTGAAAGGAGCACTTTTCGGCTCGATCTTCAGTGCGACTGACGCCGCACTGGCTGGAAAAAGTGGAGACGAAATCTTTGACGCTGCCGTCCAAGGTGGACTGATTGGTGCCGTATTTGGTCCGTTGACCGAAATCAAATTTGTTGCGCCCGTCCTCGTTGCCTTCGGTACTGCAGCAGGTATCGACGGCACGCTTGATTCGATCGACAACGGCAATTATGCACAGGCAGGATTGAGGGCAGCATTTACATTTCTGGGATTCCGTACGTTCGTGCGAGGAATCTCAGACCCCGTCCCCTCACAGGCAGCACCAACTGGCGGGAGGCTAGGCAGTTCCTCTACGAGGGCACAGGTCGCGGAGCTCGCACAAAACCTTAAGAACAGGGGTTGGACGATCAGTGGAGGTGGGGGCGAGCAACCCGAAGAATATCTGCCTCCGGTCGGCGGAGGACGATCTGGTGGCAATTATGTAGACATTACGGCGACAAAGAATGGAGTAACATTGCGGGTGAATACGATTGATACGCTTGTCGATGGAGCCACGCCGACGTCCCGTGAAGCAGCTGCCGCAGCCCTGATTCGCAGCAAAATCGGTGCAAACGACCCATTTCTTCTTGTGCCAAAGGATAAATAGAAGAGACAAAATGCCGAAACAGACACACATTTTTGCTACGCGGTCTGATCTGGAGCCAGGGTTGCGAAAGATCGAAGGGGATATGGCAATCAGATATGCGCGGTGTGGTATGTACGACAGCCCTGTGGTCGAGCAGTATTCTTCGCTGCTGGCTTGGGAGGGCTTGGGAAAAAACAGCACAGGGGATCATATCAGCGGCCCAAATTTTTTGGTCGTACCGAGAGAATGCAATATAAGCGTGGAGCAGGTCTTTCAAACGCCAATTGGACGTCCTTCTCATGACAGATTAGCCACACAGAGGGCCTTGGTCATCCAAGGCACAGGGCAGATTTCTCCACATTTGGTGTCGCTGGGAGATTACCTTGATGAGTTAGAAAGAACAGAGATTGGGGAAAGCGAGACTGTCTCCAAGCGCGACGTTCGGTTTTCTGTGAGCCAAAAGCTCAATCCAGAGAGCATTACGTTTCTCCCGGGCGGAGCCTACAAAGGCGAAGGGGTACTGGTGTGTGGACACATAGGAAGCATCTCGCAATCTCCGATTTCGCTGAGCCTATACCGATCATTTGTCAAGGCGGTCACGAAGGGATTCAAGAAAATTGGGAGTTACTTCGTTGGCCCTGAAGCAGGTCGGCTCATGGATAGGGGTAGTCGAATGGTGACCATCAGCATCGGCTCCCCAATCGCTTACGATTTGCGGCGGCCTGGCTAATCTCTTTACAAGTTTTTCAACGGAAGGTCACCGTTGGCGTTTCTCTCTGACGTCGTCGAACGCGGTGTCCGGT
>JANXPR010000244.1 GCA_025357215.1 Acidobacteriaceae bacterium
TGAATCTGGGCATCAAGCAGCCCTCGGATTCGATCATTGCCGCGGCGAAACAGCACGGCGCGCATGCCATCGGACTGAGCGGGCTCCTGGTGAAGTCCACGCTGGAAATGAAATACGTGATCCAGGACCTGGAAGCCCAGAAGCTGGACTACCCGGTGATCTGCGGTGGCGCCGCGCTGACGCGCAAGTACGTGGAAGACGATCTGCGGCGCGAATATGAGAACGCCGTTTTCTATGCCGACGACGCCTTTGCCGGACTGCACATCATGGACGACCTGACGTCCCGCAACGGGAAGCGCGAAACGCGTCTTGAAGAAGGTCGTAAAGTGAAAGAGTTTGCCAAGACCACGTTGGTCGCGGGTGGAGTGAGCTCCGCCAGCACGGAACGTTCAACCGCCGTGCAGCCGGCGCCGAACATTCCGGTGCCGCCGTTCTACGGCTTGCGGGTGCGTAAAGACTGGGACTTGAACGAGGTTTTTGGCTACATCAACCCCACGGCTCTGTTCAAGAACCAGTGGCAGTTGAAGACCGCGTCACAGTCGGACTACGCCCGGCTTGTCGAAGAAAAGTACCAACCGATTCTTCTTGAACTGCAAAAAGAAGCGGTGGCCGCTGGCTGGCTGGAACCAAAAGTCGTTTATGCCTACTACGCCTGTCAAGCGGAAGGCAACGACGTAGTGCTGTATGACGCCCTGTATGAGTCGCCCGGGTCCGGCAACGAAACGCCAAGCAACGCAAAGCCTGGAAAAGAAATTCAGCGCTTCACCTTTCCGCGCCAAAGAGAAGGCCGCAAGCTTTCGATCGCCGACTTCTTCCTTCCCAAGGACTCCGGCAAGTTTGACGTGATCGGCTTGTCCGTGGTCACCATTGGCGGCCGCGCGTCAGAAGAAACCAAGAAGTTATTTGACGCCGGAGAGTTTACCCGCTACCTCTATCTCCACGGTCTGAGCGTGGAAACAGCCGAAGGGCTCGCTGAACTGCTGCATAAAAAGATGAGAGAAGAACTGGGCATTGCCGGCGAAGACGCGCCGCGCGTCTCAGATCTCTTCCATCAGAAATACCGCGGGTCGCGCTACTCGTTTGGATATCCAGCGTGCCCGAGCCTTGAAGACCAGACGAAAATCTTCGCGCTGCTCAAGCCGGAAGAAAACATCGACGTGCGTTTGACGACCGGGTTCCACATGGAGCCGGAACAATCCACGTCGGCGATTGTCGTGCACCATCCGCAAGCCAAATATTTTGTAGTCTAGTTGTCGCGCAATCGCTCTTGGTGCGAAGAGCCGGCAACAACTTTCACACACACTTACTCATCTATTTGGATGGTACGTCACAAACAAAGTTAGCGCCGCTTACAAAAGCTGCGCGCCTGGCCGCTCCCAAAGTCTGTATGGTTGAAATGTGATTTACCCAAAAAGTCATATTCAGCGTTCGCAACATAAACCGTCAATGATCTGATGAGTGAATTAGTTGTTGTGCGAACGCGAGAACATCCGAGAGCAGCGAACGGAGTGATCACTGAAGCGAGTATCGAAGCAACTAGTTGCTTCGTTGCCCTAAGTGACTTGCTCACGTGCGAGATGCATGCGTCACAGTCACTCATCGCAATGCGAGATAATCACGACGTTGCTGTGGCGTGTGCTTCGGGAACGCGTCTCACCTCATCAACGCTACCTAATGAACCTGTAGCACAGCTGTGCGTCGCTCGAATGGTATGCCGAATGCATTACCTAACGCAGCGATGTGCGACCAGGATACGGAGAGAAGGTTCTGTAACATGCGTCTGCCATCGCTATTTGCAACTCAAATAGAACTTACAAATTAGTAAATGGAGATGCGCAGTATGGATAAATATTTACGAAGACTCATGATCCCGCTTGCATTGAGCCTGGCACTCATTGTTTGCATTCCTTCAATGGCACAAGTAATCAAGGGTTCAATTTCCGGAAGCGTAGTGGACCAGCAAGGCGCCGTGGTTCCTGGCGCTAAGGTGCGGGCCATTAGTGTTCAGACGGCGGCCACTTTCAACACCACGACAGAAGGCTCAGGGTTGTTTCGCTTTAACCTGATCCCGTCTGGTGAATATCGTGTTGAAGTGGAAGCTGCCGGGTTCAACACTGCGGTGCAGAAGAACATTGTCGTCTCTGCCGTGCAGGACACCGGTCTTGGCGCGATCAAGCTTGTTGTGGGCCAAACCACTACAACGGTTGAGGTCACGGACTCCGCGCCGCTGATTGAAACAACACAAGCGCAAGTCACCAACACTTTTGCCGGCACACAACTAACAACGTTTGCCGGTATCCAGGAAAATGAAGGTTTGGACAACCTGGCGGTGTTTGTTCCCGGCGTGGTTTCCAGCCGCGACAATAACTTCGCCAACGTAAACGGTGGCGCGGGATTCTCCGTGAACGGCGTGCGTGGCCGCAACAATGACCAGCAGATTGACGGTCAAAACAACAACGATAACTCGGTAACCGGTCCGGCGTTATTCGTCACCAACCCGGAGTTCGTTCAGCAATACGTGCTGGTCACCAACCAGTTTGGTCCTGAATATGGGCGCAACGCGGGCTCGGTGGTGAACATCATCACCCGGTCCGGCGGCAATGTCTGGCACGGTAGCGTCTTTGGCGACGAGAACAACTCGATTCTCAACTCCATGACAAACTTCCAGAAGAACAAACAACTCACCTCCAACCCTCTTACGGAATTGCCGCGGTTGAACGATGAACTGGGTGGTTTCACCATCGGCGGTCCCATGGTCAAGAACCGGGCGTTTTTCTTTGGCGGGTTTGACGAAGAAATCGTTTCGTCTTCAGCGCAATTCCTGGGTGGCGGACTCACTCCAACGCCCGCGGGATTGAGCGCTCTGGCTGGGTGCTTCCCGGGAAATTCAAATTTGGCTGCTCTCTCCAAATTTGGACCGTACGGTATTTCGGCGGGTAATCCACAACCGAACGGAACGCCGGTTACAGGAGTGGTCTCAGCGTGTCCGGGGGCGGAGTTTGCTGGTGTAAGCCGCTTCCTTTCCCAGCCTACGCATCTGTTTAACTGGATCTCCCGGTCAGACGTTCAGTTGAACCGTGACACCATTACCGGTCGTTACATCCTGAGCCGCAACAACTTCTTCAACCTGGAATCCGGCCGCGCCGCCGGAGGCTATCCACTCAACATCACCGCGCTGGCGCAGTCGGCGTTGATCAGCTGGACGCATAACATTTCGTCCAGAATGATTAACGAGGCACGAGTTTCATTTGGCCGCGCAAATGTTGAGTTTGGCGGCAACCAGATCGGCAACACCATCCCTACCGCCAACAATCTGAACAACGCGCTTACAGATGTAGCGTTCCTGGATCCTTCTCTGGCCGGATTTGGCGTGCCTGCCGGACTCCCTCAGGGCAGGAT
>JANXPR010000258.1 GCA_025357215.1 Acidobacteriaceae bacterium
ACGGCAAGCTGGGCAAGATCGAGCCGGTGTTTCCACGCGCCGACAAATCCGCAATCGAGAGGATGCAACAAATGGAACAGGACCGCGCCAAGGCGCCCGCAGGTGAAACATCAGCAGCAACAGGAAGTACAGACCAGGCATCCGCACCGGCGGCGGGAAGTTCGGCTCCAACAACCGCGGCGCCAGCAACGCCGGGAGTTACAACTACTCCGGCATCGGCGGCGACTACACCTGCTGCTGATGTTTCACCTGCGGGCGCCTTGGCGCGGTCCTGTTCCATTTGTTGCATCCTCTCGATTGCGGATTTGTCGGCGCGTGGAAACACCGGCTCGATCTTGCCCAGCTTGCCGTCCGGCGGCAGTTGTCCCCACTTCAGTTCCGCCAGGTTGAATTTCGTAATGTCTCCCAGTCCCAGCTGGTTCCAAATTTTGCCGGTGGAATCAGGCAGCACCGGATGCGCCAGCGCGGTCACAATGCGCAACGCGTCCGCCGCCGTATAAAGGATGGTCGCCAGTCGGGCCTTATTCTCCTCGCCTTCCTTTTCGGCCACCACCCACGGTTCTTGTTCCACCAGATACTTGTTCACCATCCCTACCAAGCTCCACGCGGCTTCCAGCGCGCGCGAGAACTGGTAGTCGTCAAACAACTGGTTGAACTCGGCGATGACGGCTTGCGCGCGGTCGCGAATTGCCTGGTCAGACGCCTTGCCTGCGGACGCCGGCGAAGGCACGGTCCCGCCAAAATACCGGTTGATCATGGTCAACGTTCGACTGGAAAGATTGCCCAGATCGTTGGCCAGATCAGAGTTGTAGCGTTGCACCACGGCGTCAAAGCTGAACGACCCGTCGTGTCCGAAAACAATCTCGCGCAGCAGGAAGTAACGCAGCGCATCATTGCCCAGAACGTCAATCACTGTATCCGCGCGCACAATGTTGCCGCGCGACTTGGACATCTTGCTCTCTTCAAACAACAGCCAGCCGTGCGCGATGACCGTCTTGGGTAGCGGAAGCCCCGCGGCCATCAGGAACGCCGGCCAGTAGACACAGTGGAAGCGGATGATCTCTTTGCCGATCATCTGCACGTCCGCGGGCCAGTAGCGCGCGTATTTTTCCTGGGCAGATTTCTCCGGCGAGCCGAAACCGAGTGCCGTGATGTAGTTGCTCAGCGCGTCCAGCCATACGTAAACAATGTGCTGCGGTTCGCCCGGCACCGGAATGCCCCACTTGAACGTGCTGCGGCTGATGGATAGATCGCGCAGCCCACCCTTGATGAACGCGATCACTTCATTGCGCCGCGTCTCCGGACGAATGAAGCCCGGATTGGCCTCAAAGTGCGTGAGCAGCCGGTCGGCGAAGGCCGAAAGCTTGAAGTAGTAATTCTCTTCGCTCACTGTCTCGGTGATGCGTCCGCAATCGGGGCACGGATCACCGGGCTTGGCGCCGTCCACAAACGCTTCGTCAGACACGCAATACTGGCCGGTGTATGTGCCCTTGTAGATGAAGCCTTTTTCCTGCAGAAGTTTCCACAGTTCCTGAACGCCCTGTTTGTGCCGGGGCTCCGTGGTGCGTATGAAATCGTTGTAGCTGATGTTCATTTTGTCAAAGAGTTTTCGGAACTCGGCGGAAACCTGATCACTGAACAACTGTGGTGTGATTCCCGCCGCGCTGGCGGAGCGCTCGATCTTCTGGCCGTGTTCGTCCGTGCCGGTAAGGAAGAACGTGTCAAACCCCAGCAGGCGTTTGCGGCGAGCCACGGCATCACACACCAATGTGGTATACGCGTGGCCAATATGCGGGCGCGCATTCACATAGTAGATAGGTGTGGTGATGTAAAACTTTGGGCCCTTAGCTTCGCTCATTTGAAAGTCTTGTCCATTGCCGCATTAGCATGGTCCAGATAAATCTTAATTGCTTCCTGCATTACCATCTTCAGCGGGACATGTTGTTGTTCCGCGATGTGGCGGCAGTCTTCGTATTCCGGAGCGTAATTACTCACGCTGCCGTTCAGGTTCGCCAGCTTCATGCGCACCTCGCCCCATTTCGTCTGGATGGCGACGTGCCGCCGTGCCAGCGTTGCGCGTGCTTCCTGCCGCATGCGTACGCCCAGCGTGGTGGTCTCGGAAAAGATCAGTTTGGTAAGCTTCGCACTGTCTTCCGTGCGGCACAGCACCGTCAGCAGCATTCCGGGACGGTTCTTCTTCATCTGCACCGCGGTGCCGAACACGTCCAGCGCGCCCTGTTCCAGCGCGCGTTCCATTACGTAGCCAAATACCTGCGGCGTCATGTCGTCCACGTTGGCTTCCAGGATGGAGATGGTTTCGGTGGGAACAGCAGAAATGCTTTCGTCCGCTGTTTCGCCGATGGTGATTCGTACCACATTCGGATGGTTCTTAAAGTTCCGCGAACCTGCGCCGTAGCCGCTCTTCTCCGGTTTCATACGTGGAAAGTTAGTAAAACGCGACGCAAGCACGCTGATGATGGCCGCGCCTGTCGGCGTGACCAGCTCTTTCTGGATTTCGCCCGAGTATACCGGCGCGTTTTTCAGCAGTTCGAGAGTCGCTGGCGCGGGGATGGGGAACGTCCCATGCGCGCAGACTACGGTGCCGCCGCCAACGTTCAGCGGCGAGCAAACAAATTCGTCTACGCCCAGCGCTTCAGCGCCGACGGACGCGCAGACTATGTCCACGATGGCGTCAATCGCGCCCACTTCATGAAAGTGGATCTGCTCAATGTCTGAGTTGTGGACCTTGGCTTCCGCCGCGGCCAGCGCTTCAAAAATCTTGATCGCCCGCTGCTTCGCTGATTCGCTGATCGCCGCCTGGTTGATAATGGCGCGAATTTCCTTCAGTCCGCGATGGGCATGTTCATGGCTGTGGCTATGCGAGTGTTCGTGGCCATGATCGTGC
>JANXPR010000294.1 GCA_025357215.1 Acidobacteriaceae bacterium
CGAAGAAGCCGTCCGCCTGGGCGCGCAAGAACTGGACATGGTGATGAACGTGGGCGCGTTGAAATCCGGAGATCGCCAAGCCGTGCAGAATGATATTGCCGCCGTGGTTGAAGTGGGCCACGCGGGCGGCGCGATTGTAAAAGTGATTCTGGAAACTCCCCTGCTCACTCTGGAAGAAAAGATCCTTTCCTGCGAACTGTGCCTCGCCGCGAAGGCTGACTTTGTTAAGACCGCCACCGGTTTCACAGGCGCGGCCACTGTGGAAGACGTTTCGCTGATGCGTGGCGTGGTGGGCGACCGTGCCGGAGTGAAAGCTTCCGGCGGGGTACGCACCGCAGCCGCTGCCGTGGCCATGATTGACGCCGGCGCCAACCGCATCGGCACTAGCTCAGGTGTCGCGATCGTCCACGAATTGGGTGCGCCGGAATTCACCGCGCGGTAAAGCCCTCGTCCCACAACTCTCCTTGCCGTCTTCAATGTCGGGCTTTTTCCCGGCGGTTCGTTCCTTCGGTAACCTCCCCTCGCATCCGGCACATCGCCGCAAGCTGATATTATGAAAGGTGGAAACCATGGTCACTACTCCTACATCCCCGCGCGTGGACGTTGAAGCCCTTCTGATTGAAGTGGCGGACGTACTCAACACCACTCTGGACCTGGACACCCTTCTGCAACGCGTGGCGGAAGTGGTGAAGCGGGTGATTGACTATGAGATTTTCTCCATCCTTTTGCTGAACGAACGCCGCCAGGAACTGTATTTCCGCTTCCAAATCGGCCACGTGCCGGAAGTTGCCGAGCGCATCCGCGTAAAAGTGGGCCAAGGGGTTACCGGGCGCGCCGTTGAAGAACGCCGGGCCATCCTGGTGGACGACGTCAGTAAAGACGAAAACTACATTGAAGCGGTGGCCCGCGTGCGTTCTGAGCTGGCCGTGCCGCTGATTACCAAGAACAAAGTCATCGGCGTAATCGACATCGAAGCTCGCGAACCCGGCTACTTCAAAGAAGATCATGCGCGCCTGCTGTCCCTGATCGCTTCACGCATTGCAGTAAGCATAGAAAATGCGCGACTTTATACGCGTATTGTCCGCCAGGCCGGAACACTGGCGTTGCTGAACGACATCAGCCGCGATCTTACGTCCATTTTGAACCTGGACCAGTTGCTGAAGCGCATCGGCGATCTTCTGGTGAAGTTAATCGACTACCAGATGTTCTCCATCCTGTTGCTGGACGAAAGCAAGCAAAAGCTGGTCCATCGCTTTTCCGTGCGTTTTAAAGAGAACATCCAACTCAAGCATGACATTCCGTTGGGCCGTGGACTCGTCGGCGCCGCTGCTGAACTGAAAAAGCCCATTCTGGTCCCGGATGTCTCCAAAGACTCGCGCTACATCAAGGTCAATCCGGAGACGCGGTCTGAGCTTTGCGTGCCTCTGGTCCACAACAACAAAGTTCTGGGCGTGCTCGATCTGGAACACACGCGACGCAACTACTTCAATGAAGACCACGTCCGCACCATGGTGACGTTGGCCGCGCAGATTGCCATTGCCGTGGAAAACGCCACGCTCTATGAGCGGCTGGCGCGCGAAGAACAGCGCCTGGAACGCGACTTGGCCATGGCGCGCGAAGTCCAGCACCATCTTCTGCCGCCCACCTGCCCCACGCAGCAGAACGCGGAGATGGCTTCCCGCTTCAACCCCGCCCACGCCATCGGCGGGGATATGTATGACTTTCTGGACTACAAAGCGCCGCGCGCCTGCATCATCGTCAGCGACGTAAGTGGCAAGGGCGCTCCGGCCGCGCTGTACGCCGCGCTGGTCAGCGGCATTATCCGCAGTGTTGCCCAGGGCGAACCGCCTCCAGCGCAGTTACTGAGCTCTGTGAATAAATCGCTCAACCAACGCCGCCTGGATGCCAACTACGTCGTTCTCTGCTGCGCGCTGTGGGACGATGAAAAGCGCATCATGCGGGTAGCCAACTCCGGATTGCCGCGTCCGATTTACTGCCATCAAGGTCATGCGCACATGATTGAAGCCGCCGGCTTGCCGCTGGGCATGTTCCCTGACGCCGCGTATGACGAAATCACGATCCACGCCTCACCTGGCGACGTATTTGTGTTCTTCAGTGACGGCATCGTGGACGCCAGCACGCTCAAGGACGAGCAATTTGGACGCGTCCGCCTGGAACATGTGATCGCCAAGCAGTCGGACCGCGACGCCAGCGCCCAGGAAATGGCGGACGCCATCTTCGATGCTGCCGACGCATTCTCTGCCGGCGCTCCGGTGTTTGATGATCAGACGGTGGTGGTGTTGAAGGTGAAGTAGAGAGCTACTAGCTTCTAGCGGCTAGGAGCTCTTTTGTTAGAATCCCCCTCATCATGTTGGCGCGGCCTCCGGCATTCCTTTATAAGAAAAATGACCTATGCTGTGAGCGTGTGCCGTTGCGCAAGCTCGCGGAAAAGTTTGGCACGCCGCTCTACGTCTATTCCGCCACCACCATCCGCGAACGCTACGAAACTCTGGACAAGGCGTTTCGCGCGGTTCCCCACACGCTTTGCTATTCCGTAAAAGCCAATGCCAATTTGAGTATTTTGCGTTTGCTCGCCCGGCTGGGCGCAGGCTTTGACATCGTCTCCGGCGGCGAACTGGAACGTGTTCGCGTGGCACGCAAATCGGCGCTCAAAAAGATTGTGTTTTCAGGAGTCGGCAAAACCGCAGTGGAAATGGAACAGGCGTTGCGCGCCGGGATTCTGGTCTTCAATCTGGAAAGCGAAGGCGAACTGGAAGTGCTCGCCCGCTGTGCAGCGAAACTTCGCAAAACGGCCAACGTGGCGTTTCGCGTAAACCCTGATGTCCCGGCGGAAACGCATCCTTATATATCCACCGGATTGCGTGAACATAAGTTCGGGGTACCCATCAGCGCCGCGCGCGAACTGTATCGTCGCGCCAGTACGCACAAATATCTTCACGTGGCTGGCGTGAGCCTGCACATTGGTTCGCAAATTACTGACGTTGCTCCGTTCCGCCTGGCGATTGAACGGGCTGTCGAGTTGATCGAGCAACTCAACGAAGACGGTCACACCATCAAGTTCCTGGACGCCGGCGGCGGACTGGGCATCTCCTACCAAAGCGCAAATCCAATGGACTTTGCCGACTATGCGCAGCGGTACGCTGAAGCCATTACCGGCCCGTTCAAGAAGCTCGGCAAATCAGCACCACATTTACTGCTGGAGCCCGGCCGCTCGATCGTGGGGCCAGCGGGAGCTCTGGTAACGCGCGTCCTCTATCAGAAACAAAACGGTAACAAGAATTTCACAATCGTTGACGCCGCCATGAACGATTTGATTCGACCGTCACTGTACGGCGCTAAGCATGAGATCGTCCCCATCCGCCTGAGCAATCCAACGCCACCCGTCGTTCGCGCGGACATTGCCGGTCCGATCTGCGAAACGGGAGACTTCCTCGCTCGCGACCTCGACCTGCCCGCATCTGCTCCCGGCGATTATCTCTGCGTGCTGGATGCCGGAGCTTACGGAATGTCTCTGGCGTCCAATTACAATACTCGTATGCGCGCCGCGGAAGTTCTGGTGGAAGGAACGCGTGTGCGGCTCGTCCGCCGCCGCGAAACCCTGCGCGACCTGTTGCAAACGGAGACCGCTTGTCTATGACCGACCTTAAAGCCCTGGCGTACGAACTGCTGAGCGAGAGCCAGCAAGCGCTACAGCATCAAGGCCACCTCAATCCGGCCGCTGTGGTCATCACGCCAAAAGAAAACCTGATCTTTGACCTGGAGTTTCAGGACGACGACGAGCGCGAAGAAATCTACGCGGAGATGATGGAAGTTGCCAAGGAAAAGAATGCTTCGGCCATCCTGACCATCAATGACGTTTTCATGGACGACTCCGTCGCCTCCGTCAAACTGCAAGGCGAAGGATGGGGCACGCTGGCCGAGACACCGCGCGAAGCCATTGTGATCACCATTTCCGGCAGCGGCTTTGAAACCTGGAGTCTGATCTGCCCATATGCCCGCAATGAGGACCAGTTCGCGTTCCAACCGTCCCGCGAAGCCATGACGCCCGGCGGCGAAGTTGATTTGTTAGGAGACTGGACGGGCAAAACCGGCGTAGCGTAGGCAGAATATGCGTCGCGCAAAATGGAAGTTTGTCTTCACCGCATCGCCCTTAAATATCAGAGTTTTGTGAAAGCAGTTTCCACAGGCTTTTTCTGGCTTCCTCGCCCGAGAGCTTGTATTCAATTCCAATTTCGCCCGACTCGTTGGACCAAGCTACTTCCCCATGTCCCTGGACCTTCTGTTTGGTCGGCAGCTCCAGTACAAATTGGACGTACGCGCCTGGAGCGAGTGCTCCCTGGCAGCGTATGGCCATGCCTCCGCGGCTGATGTTGGCGGTGACGGCTTGCTGGGCCTGGTCTTGTATTTGTAGAACCACCGGCAGGTTCACCTGGTGACGCGAATAGCGGTCGCGCTCCGCGGCAATCAGAGGTAAAGCTGCTTCCAGAATGTCCTTCACCTCAAATGCAGCTAGCGGCTTGCCCAAGACAAAATTCGACAGGTGACGCAGGACCGGGTTAGCTTCATCACCGGGCTCAGCACAAGCAATGATGATGGCATTGCGGTTCGACCCGCGCTGGCGAATGTTGTACAGAAGCTCCAGGGCGCCGCGAATCTGCATGTCCACGAACATGCCATCTAATTTGCGTTTGGTTACCAGAGAGCGGGCCGCCGGCACGGACGAAGCAATGGTCACGGCGCCATTAAAGGCGGTGATGGCTGCTGTCAGCGTTTTGTAGAGTCCAGCGTCCCCGCCAATGAGCAAAAACTGCCACAACGCGGAGTGGCTTTCTTGGGCGCGCATCTATGCTACTTTCCGTTGCAGACGAAGCGTTTCAAAGTGGGGGCACTTACATTTTATGCCCTTAGGTTTCCACCCTAACCA
>JANXPR010000307.1 GCA_025357215.1 Acidobacteriaceae bacterium
GGCGAACCCACCAGTCGTAATTCTCGCGCGCCAGCACATCCCAGCGGTAGAGCGGGTTGCCCCAGCGCTGCCCTGTCGCGCTAAACAGATCGGGTGGAACGCCGGCCACAATGGTGGGTTCAAGGTTCGCGTCCAGGTGAAACAACTCGGGGTTGCGCCAGACGTCCGCACTGTCATGGTTCACAAAGATTGCCACGTCGCCCACCATGCGGACGCCGCGTTGCGCGCAATACTTTCGCAGCGAGCGCCATTGTTCGAAGAAAGCAAACTGGATGGCACGTTCCACTTCCAGGTCCTGGGCATGTTCCGCGGCAAAGTTGTGCAGAGCTTCCGGCAATCTGCGGGCCAGATCTCGCGGCCATGTGTTCCATAGAGCGCGCTGATGGACGCGGCGAATGATCAGGTACAACACATAGTCTTCCAGCCACCAGGAATTGTCGCGTTTAAAGTCGGCAAAGCGGCGCTGGCCATCGCCATTGCCGCTGCCGCTCAGGAAATTCAGGGCCGCCTGGCGCATCAACGGCAGCTTGAATGCTTTTACTTCCTGAAAGTTGATGCGGCCATGCCGCGGAAGACTGCAGCGGATCTGGTCGTGGTTGATCCAGCCATGGTCAGCCAGGCGCTCCAGGCTGATGAGCAAAGGATTGCCGGCAAATGCGGAAATTGCTGAATAAGGCGAATCGCCCATCCCCGGAGGCGAGAGCGGCAGCACCTGCCATAGGCCCAGGCGGCTGCGGTGCAGGAAGTCGGCAAAGGCATAGGCTTGGGGGCCAAGGTCGCCGAGACCCTGGCCGTCCAGAGAAGTCGGATGGAGCAAAATTCCAGCGCAACGTTCCGACAGCATAGCTACAGGATAGCTCAGCTGCCCAGTTTGGTCAGGTTATTGAACTCGGTCTGGTTAATTTTAATTCTCTTTTCGGTTTCCAGACGCTTGCCCAGGGCTTCCAGGAACAAACGCCATGCCTGGTCCTGCCGCTGCTGGACCAAACTCTCACGTAGCTGGTCACGCTGTGCGACGAACTTGGGATCAGAGGTGGGCGCTTCCTGGCGTTCCGTCACGGCCACCACCACCACCTTGGATGCCATGCTGATGGGATCGCTGATCTCGCCGGCCTTCAAGGTAAAAATCTCGGCAAGCGGACCGCTTAAGCTGCCAAGATCCGGCACTTGCGCTGAACGATCGACCAGTTCGCTGGTCTTGAACGTGGCGCCTACTTCCTTAGCGGCTTTGGCCAGATCATGTTCGGCATGCGCGCGATCGGCCAGTTCCTGGGATTTTTTGCGCAACAGCTCAGAAGAACGGCCGCTGCTGAAGTCCTGGGCTACGCGATCATGAATATCTTCCAGAGCCGGTGTGCGGGCCGGAATCACTTTGCTGACCTGGAAGTAGACGTATCCGGTGGCCACCCGGGCCGATTGCGGCACGGAGTTTTCCTTGGACGCGTAAATCTGTTCCATGAGCGCCGGGGCCGCGCCCACTCCGGGGAGAGCTTCAAACTTCGTCACCGGATTGCTCGATATCACCGTTGCGCTGTATTTGGCGGCGGCTTTATCCAGGCCGTCTTTCGCAGCCAGTTCCAGGGCCTGCTTGGATGTTGTTTCCAGCAAGGTGCTGCGCTTCTGCGCCTTTAGGGTCGGCTCAATCAGCGGGGCCGCTTCAGCCAGGGACATCGTGTGCGCGTCTTCTCTTTCCGTGGCTTGAATAATGTGAAAACCGAACTGGGTCTTCACCACATCACTGATTTCGCCTTTCTTCAGGACCAGGGCGGCCTTTTCAAATTCAGCCACGAGCCCGGAGCCGGCCTGTACCCACAAGCCCAGGTCTCCGCCATTGGCCGCGCTGCCGGGGTCCTGGGAATTCTTTTTGGCCAGTTCGGCAAAGTTGCCGCCGTTTTTTACCTGCTTAAGCAGTGCTTCGGCCTTGGCGCGCGCTTCGTCAACCGCCTTCTGGTCTACCTTGCCGTCAGGTCCCGGCGGCGGAGCGGTGATCAGGATGTGCCGTACTTTCATTCTGTCCGCGACCTTGAACTGTTGTTGGTGGGTCGCGTAATACTGCTGAACTTCCGCGGGATCAACGGTGACTTTACTTTCCACGTCCTTGTCGTTAATCACGAAGTAACGGACCTGGCGCTTTTCCGGAATGGCGTTCACGTACCTCTGCTTGGTGGCGTCAAAATATGCCTTGAGCTCGGTTTCAGTAGGCTTCACCTGCTTGGTAAGTTCGTCCTGGTTCAGCACGGCGTACTGGAATTTGATTTTGGTATTGCGTTCCTTGAACGCCTCTTCAATCTCCGTGTCGGATGCGGTCACGCTCGCGCCCACGGTGGCCACCATTTTCATCACCACCAGCTGCTGGCGTACTTCATTTTCAAATTCCGCCGGTGTTTTACCGTTCAGCTTAAGCAGCTCTTCGTATTTTTCCTTGCCAATGAACTTGCCCTCCGGGAAGAAATACGCTTTGCCCATGCCGTGTTCCAGTTCGTCCTGGACTTCCTTGTCGGAAACTTTCAGCCCCATGCGGTCGGCTTCATACTTGATTTCCGCGCGTTGCAATAGTTGCTGCAATGCCTGCTGGCGCAGGAAAGTCGCAAATTGAGGCGGCAACTGCTGTCCGCGGGCCGCCTGCTGTTGCATTTGCGCCGCCACCATTTTGTTGACGTCGTCCGCTTTCACCTCTTCGTCGCCCACGGTCACCACGACACCGGAGCGCAAGTTGCCGGCGTCCTGCCCGGACGAAGGGATCAGGTACCACAGCATGCTCAAGCAGATGATCAACAGGAACGCCGCTAGCATAAACTTCACGGCTTTGTTGCCGCTTTGTAGAAAACGAATCATGTCAGGAAAGCTCCAGGAATGTTCAATTGGGGACTGGATGGGATTATATAAAAACGGCAAGAAAAACGCTCATTCCCCGGCAATTGGCCCGAGGAACAAGCCAGGGCGGCAACTGTTGACCCGTCTCGCGTACGTCGAGCGGGTAAACCTCTAAGTTTAAAACTCAAGCGTGCCCTATTGAACAAAACCCGAAGCACAATTCTGCGTTGACAACTCAATGGTAGCGTCGCATACTCGGGTGTTTTTTGTTTCAAAATTGACGACCTTGCGACTCTATTCCGCATTTGTCTCTTGTAAAGAATCTTGAATGAACACCTTGCGCTCATCAAGGAGAACGGTATGGGAGAAACCCCAGTTCCCGAACGAGTCAAACTTGCCGCGGCCATCGCGGCAATAATCTCTCTGAATCTTGCGGTACTTACCTTCACGGCGAACGCTTATCTGACGCACGACAACATGAACATGTCACAGGATAAGCTTGAGCACGACACCCTCGTTGCATTCCAGGACAATTACTTCGCGACGTCCAGGAGACTCTTTGAGGCAGGAGCTTCCAAAGCGGGATCGTGTAAATCAGGAACTTCTAGAGAAGGAACTCTCGAAACGGGAGCATTCAAGGCAGCGGATTCCGCGGCGGAAGCAAATGTTGCATTTGCAGAGTTGCTCAAGCTTTATGAGAACACTCGAATATTGAGGATGGCGCACGATCGGGGAACTCACCACCACTTTGTGTCACGCGTCTTTTTCCACCCCGCATCTGTATTCGGACCTCCCGATGCGCGCCAAGAGGCCGAAATCCAGCTTCTACGTAGCTTGGAAGCCAACCTTCGCGCTGAGGCGAAAGCGCGCTACCGCCCCTGGATGGCATGTCAGGTGGCGCTAGCCCAAAATCTCCCACAAGACCAACATCTTGCCAGGCACATCGGTATTGTT
>JANXPR010000319.1 GCA_025357215.1 Acidobacteriaceae bacterium
GCCGATCTCGCCGATGCCGTCGTCAAAAGTGTAGCGCCGCGCGGTTTCACTCGGCGCATTCGGCAGCTGGCGCACAGGACGAAATTCATTCAGCTTTTGCAGGATCTCATCCATCGGCACGACCACCTGTGGAGTCCACACGCGGTCTTCTTCCAGTGGCATGAATTCGATGAACCGGACGACTACGCCTTCTTCGCGGGAGAAGCGCGCGAATTCGATGATCTGGTCCTCGTTAAAGCCGCGCAGTAGAACGCAGTTTACCTTTACCGGCTCCAGTCCGACTTTCTTCGCTGCCCGGATGCTGGCCAGCACCGCGTCGTAACCGTTGGGAACGCGAGTGATGCGCGCGAATTTTTCTCGGTCCACCGCGTCCATGCTGATGGTGGCGCGCGAGAGGCCGGCCTCTTTCAACGGCCGTGCCAAGTCTGAAAGAAGATGTCCGTTGGTGGTGATGGCGATGTCAGGTTGATGGCCGTCCAGCGTGCGCAGCTTGGCCACGTCGCGGACAAACCCCACGATTCCGTTGCGCAACAGCGGCTCGCCGCCCGTGAGGCGGACTTTTTCAATTCCCAACCCGACCAGAATGCGCACCATGCGCAGATAGTCATTGAAAGGAAGCTCGGAATATTGCGCGCCCTGGTTGCCGGTGCGGCAGTAAACGCAGCGGTAGTTGCAGCGGTCGGTGATGCTGACCCGCAAGTCCGTGATGTACCGTCCGTGCTTGTCCTGAAGACGCATGAGTTTTCCGTTGCAGGTTTCAACCGGGAGCGGGCGGAGTGCGGAAAGAGGGAGAGACGCCAGTGGCGTGTCGGGTTCCTTTCCTAGTCCGGGAGGCGCAGCTGTTTCCGGCTGAACCCTCGTTCCCGCAACGTTTCATTCTTACTGACTGAACGTTGCAGGAAGCCGCCACACCGGCCGGGTATTCCTTAAGGCCTGACGTGTGATCGAAACCTACGGGGGTGATTATAGAGGTGATACGGGATTTGCGCGAGAAGTTTG
Source organism: Acidobacteriaceae bacterium (assembly GCA_025357215.1). Taxonomy (GTDB): domain Bacteria; phylum Acidobacteriota; class Terriglobia; order Terriglobales; family Acidobacteriaceae; genus Angelobacter. The sequence goes on from JANXPR010000319.1 coordinate 1,000, forward strand.
ATTTCTTACACGAATTCGCTAGAAAAAGAGCACCATCAATTCATCATCAATCAGCTTGTCACCGATTTTCAACGATCGAGGTTCTGTGCCGTAGAGTTTGAAGCCCACCCGTTCGTAGACGCGGCGCGCACCGGGTTGTGCGGCGGAAACGATGAGCGTGATTTGCTCCAGCCCGGGGATTTGGCGGGCACGCCGGATAATCTCTTCCAGCATCCTTTGCGCAACGCCTTTGCCGCGCGACTCTTTGCGTACGTACACTCCCCACACGTAGCCTTTGTGGCGGAAGTGCGCCTGCTGGTAACGATAGAACCCGGCAACACCGGCGAGTTCGTTGTCCGCAAACATGCCGACCACGAAGTTCTCCGCGTCGCTCCGGCGCAACCGCTCGCGCGTGTCTTCCAGCGGCGTCTGATCGTGGTCTTCCACGGACTCGACGAAAGATTCCGGATCAGTCGCCAGCGCCAGCCGGCGCAAGTGCCACCAAGTTTCAGCGTCGTGTTCGGTGAGAAAACGGAGTTCCATGGGGGAAAGACTAGCGCGAAGCGAACGAAGTGCTCAAATCGCGAGTCGGAAGAAATTAATTCGCGATTTTTCGCGTTCATTCGCGGCCAACTATATCTGCTTTGATCCGCGCGATCTGCTGGCTAAATGCTACATTCCATCATAGTTCGGCCCGCCGCCACCCTCCGGCGGCACCCAGGTAATGATTTCATAAGGGTCCATGATGTCGCACGTCTTGCAATGGACGCAGTTCGATGGGTTCAAATGAATGCGCTTTCCTAGGGGTGCGTCTTTCGCGGCGTCCGCGCCGGTTGCCTCTTCCATCTCGTAGACGTTCGCCGGACAGAAATTCTGGCACGGGTTGCCGAACTCCGTTACGCACTTGGTGTTGCAGATGTTGGTGTCGGCGATGACCAGGTGCGAAGGCTGGTCTTCTTCATGCTTGGTGCCGGAGTGGTAGAGGTCGGTCAGCTTGTCAAAAGTCAGCTTGCCGTCGCCCTTGGCGCGGCCCAGCAGTTGCGCGCGCGCGCCGCCGTTTTCCGGTAGTTGGTCCAGGTGTTCCATGCGGGTGTGTCCGGCATGCGCGGGATAGACGCGATGCAGTCCGCGGCCGCCGGTCATCTGTTGCAGGCCGGTGTGGATGAGGCCAGCGATCAGGCCGCCTTCAAATCCCTGATGGAAGTTGCGGACTTCCCAGAGCTCGTCCTTGATCCAGCTGGCGTCGACGGCCAGTTTGTACTCCTGAAGTTTTTCGGCGTCAAACTTGTTGGCGACGAGCGCAGAGAACGCCGTCTCCGCAGCGAGCATGCCGCTCTTGATGGCCAGGTGAATGCCCTTGAGCCGCTGCGAGTTGAGGAACCCGGCGGAATCGCCCACGATCATCCATCCATCACCGGCGAGCGGCGGCAGCGAGAACCATCCGCCGTACGGCACGGACTTGGCGCCATAGCGGATCATCTTGCCGCCTTCCAGCAGGTGCGCGATGAGCGGATGTTTCTTCCACTCCTGCAACACGCGCTGCGGATCGGTGCGCGGATCGGCATAGTCAAGACTCGTTACGTAGCCGAGCGAAACCAGGTTGTCTTTCGATCCGTACATCCAAGACCCGCCGTATTCTTTCGTTGTGAGCGGCCAGCCCAGCGTAAGAATGACTTCGCCTTTGGCGATGCGTCCGCTGGGGACTTCCCAAAGTTCCTTTACGCCCACGCCATAGACCTGCGGATTGCGGTCCTTATATAAGTCGAATTTCTGGGCAAGCTGCTTGGTCAGCGATCCGCGCGTGCCTTCGGCCAGCACCGTTACCTTGGACTTGAGTTCGTAGCCCGGCTCAAAGTTGGATTTTTTCTGGCCGGTTTTGTCCACGCCCTTGTCGTCGGTGATAAGGCCGGTGACGCAGTTGCCGTCAAACTTGAGTTCTGATCCGGCAAAGCCGGTGAAGAGCGTGATGCCAGCCTGTTCAACTTTCTCTCCCAGCCATTTCACAAAGCGGTTGATGGAGATCACATAGTTGCCATGATCCATCATGGGCGGAGGCATCAGCGGCGCGCGGTAGGATTTTTTCTCTGTGAGGAAGTAGAAGCTTTCGTGGTCCACCTGCGCGTCCAGCGGAGCTTCATCACGCCAGCCGGGCAGCAGTTCGTCCATGGAGCGGGGATCAAGCACGGCGCCGGATAGCTGGTGCTGACCGACTTCGCGCGCTTTTTCCAGGACGTAAATATTGTCCTTGGTGAGCGGCGCGTCAGGGAAGCGCGTGTTGTGCGCGTCAATGAGTTGCGACAGGCGCAGCGCGCAGGCCATTCCGGCCGGCCCGCCGCCTACGATGGTTACGTCGGCATCCATCTGCGGACGGTCGATTCCTTCAAGCGGTTTGCGGAAGATCATGTGATGAGCACTCAGCTATCAGCATTCAGTCCGAGCAATTAGCAATTGGCTCGGGCAGGTCTGATGCAACGTTGTTAAGTCAGAAGTTTCTAAGCCTGGACAGATTTTCAATCACCAATTTTTGGCAATCTTGGCGATTTTGGCAATGGGTTCAGCTTCCCGCCTTGGCCTTCTTCACTTCCTCGGTCAGCAGCGGCAGGATGTCAAACAGGTTGCCCACCACGCCGAAGTCGGCGATTTCAAAGATCGGCGCTTCCGCATCTTTATTAATGGCGATGATCGAGCGCGCGCCTTTCATGCCGACGATGTGCTGGATCGCGCCGCTGATGCCCACGGCGAGATAGAGCTTGGGAGCAACTGTCTGTCCGGAGCTGCCAATCTGGCGGTCCATGGGGAGCCAGCCGGCATCGCAAATTGGACGCGACGCGGCGATCTCGCCGCCAAGAGCATCGGCCAGCGCTTTTGCCAGTTCGATGTTCTTCTGTTCTTTGATGCCGCGGCCCACGGAGACGATGATCTCCGCTTGCGTTAGATCTACGGCTTGTTTGGCTTCTTTGAATGGGGCTTCCGGCTGATTGCGGACTACGCCATCTGCGATCGTGGCTGCGACGGTTTCAACGGGCGCGGCAGACGAACCTGCTTCTGCCTTATCTCCGCGAAAAGCTCCGGCCTGGAAAGTAACAAAATGCGGCGGGTCGCACGCAAAGCTTACGTCCGCGGCGAACTTGCCTTGGAACATCTGGCGCGTGAAGACCAACTTGCCGCCATCGCCTTTGTGGAAGCCAATCACGTCACTGATCAGAGTGCGCGCGAGCCCAGTCGCCAGTTGTGGAGCGAAGTCACGCACCTGGTAGGTGTGCGGCATCAGCACCAGCTTGGGCGCTTTTTGTCCGATGAAGGCTTTCAGCGCCGCCACGGTTCCGTCCGGTTCGTAACTGGCGAGCTTGGGCGATTCAATCGCGTAGACCTTGGCCAGCTTTTTGGCGGCAAGTTCCGTGGCCATGGCGGCGATGCCGTTGCCAAAGACGGCGGCTTCAATCGTCCAACCGGTTTCGGCGGCAATGGCCTGGGCCGCGGCGATCGTCTCCAACGAGACGCGGTTGAGTTTGCCTTCACGCTGCTCTGCAATAACCAGAATTGTGTCTGCCATGTTTTAAGTCGTCTGCCGTTTCTTTTTCTTGTAGCCGAGAGTGATCAGCACCAGGGCGATGACCACGTCGGTCGCAAAGATTGTTTCCATCATCCAGCCGCCGGCGCGGATGTCCCAGCCCACAAACAGCAGCCAGCCCAGCGCTCCCAGCAGCATCACGATTCCCACCACCAACAGGGTGGAACCGGTTTCATGTTCCGTAACAGGGAGGTAGTTCCCGCCTTCAGGATCGTATTCAATTCTCTCCATGGCTTGTCCTCCTTCGAACGTGTTCCGAGTTTCTTTAGAGCACGCGAACTTCATTGCGCAGCTTGTCGACAAGTTTCTTGGCGACTTCGCCCGGCGAACCGTCCAGCATTTCCGTTTTCTTGGTTTTCTGCGGGACGTAAAGTTTTTCGATCTTCTGCAGGTTGTCGCCCACGGCGGCCTTCACTTCGGCGAGCGAAACCTTGCGCAGCGGCTTGTTCTTGGCCTGCTTGATGCCCAGCAGAGTGGCGTAACGCAGTTTGTTGATGCCGGACTGAATGGTAAGTACCGCGGGCAGCGGCATGGTCACGTGCTGGAAGAAGCCGGATTCCAGTTCGCGCTTTACCTTGATTCCGCTATCGGTCTTCTGGATTTCCATGATGATGGTGGCATGTGGCCAGTTCAACAGTTCAGCCATCACTACGCCGGTTTGCGCAAAGCCATAATCGTCGGATTGCAGGCCGGTAAAGATCAAATCAAATTGTTCGTCTTTGATGGCGGCGACGAACGCCTTGGAGATGTTCAGCGCGTCCATGCCGACGAAACCGTTGTCTTCAAGATGGATGGCGCGGTCGGCGCCCTTGGCCAGGCCTTCCCGCAGAACGGTTTGCGCGCGCGCCGGACCGGCGGTGATGACCACTACTTCGCCGCCATGTTTTTCTTTCTGGCGCAGGGCTTCTTCCAGGGCGTAAGCATCCGGCTCGTTCACTTCATAGGAGACATCGTCACGGATCCACGTGCCGGTTTCGTTCAGCTTCAGGGGAGCGTCTTTCTGTGGGACCTGCTTCATGCAGACCAAAATCTTCATAAGGTGTGATTCCTGCGTCCTTTTATATAAAAGCTTAGATGAGGTTCAGGGCCCGAGTGTTAGGGCCGGCCCAGGGGAATGAAACCACTCAGTATAAATGATAGGAAGGGGAAAATGGCGGTAAGGCTAGTCCGTCGGCTGCCAGTTGGTGTCAACCACGCAATCGGCGGTGAGCGGGAGAAGGAAAGCTGGCCAGCCTCCGTCGTCAATCATGGCGATCAGGCGGACGGGGCCGTTTTCCGGGCCGTCCCAGTAGGCGCTGATTTCAACAATGTAGGGCTTTTTGTCGGGGCCGTTGATGATATTCACAATTGGGTCGGCGCCGATCTGGCGGCAAAGGCGTTTGTGCCCCCAGTCCAGGAGTTTCGTCAGCTCTTGCTCCAGCACCTCTTCAGCCACGGCTCGGTTCATGGTCGTTGGGGTTCAGTCAATAAAAGCTACCGTCTGCACGCCAGCAACTTCAAAGCGCTTACGGCAGCGGATGTTCTTGCAGGCCATCATGTCGTCGCGCCGGACCATATAGGACTGGGCCTTGGCAAACTTGGCGCGGTCGCGTTCGTCGGCCCGGCCCGGGAGCTGTTTCTTTTTGGTCCGCACCAGCCATGAGAGTTCGTATTCGTTGGCCGTCCGGCAATGCGGACAGGTCAGCGTGTGGGGTTTCTTTTGTTCCTTCTCGTCGTAATAATCGCGCTCGTCCATCGGCAATAGTGTAAACCCGGGCGAGGCGGACGCAACCAGGAATCGGCGGACGCGGCACCAGCCTGGGAAACGCTCACACCCAATGGTGAGATCTCCGGCGGTAACCTCCTCAGATGATGCCGGGGCGAGTTAACATACTGGTGGAGCAGATTTTGTCTTTATCCGCAAATCAAAAATCCGGCCGATCAAAAACCTGCGAGCCGGGACTTTTAGGAAATCAGTTTTTGGGAACTTTCTTTAGAATCCAGCTTTATAAAACCAGCTTCAAAAAACCGGGAGGAATGGGCATGGCATTTTCCAGAAGAGACTTTATTCGAACCGGAGTGGGCACAGCCGTGACTGCCGCCGCGTCCGACGGACAGATGTTGCAGGACGACAAGGCGAAGCCCGTTGAGCCGGGCAAGGCCCTGCCGCAGGACCGCATGCCTGAGATTCCAGCCGAAAAAATGACCGAGGCTCAGAAGAAAGCTGCTGAAGAATTTGCCGCCGGACGCAAGACCCCGGTCTTTGGTCCGTTTGTTCCTCTGTTGCGCAGTCCGGATGTAATGTTGCGCGCCAAAGCCATGGGTGACTATCTGCGTTTCAACAGTAAGCTGAATCCTAAAGTGAGTGAGTTCGCCATTTTGATCACGGCACGGCATTGGGCCCAGAACTATATCTGGGCTGTCCATTTTCCCGCCGCCATCAACGCGGGACTGGGTTCGCAGATGCTGGAGCAACTGGCGGACGGTCGCAACCCCAAGCCTACCTATGAGAGTGAGCAGTTGTGCTATGACTTCTGCACCGAACTCCTGCAGAACCAATCCATCAGTGACGCAACCTACAGCTGGGCAGTCACCAAGTTCGGCGAGCAAGGCGTGATTGACCTGGTGGGGATAGTTGGCTATTACACCTTCCTGTCTTTGATCATGAATACGACCAGAACGGCGCTTCCCAAGGATGCAAAGCCGGTGTTGCCGCTGTTTCCGCACTAGCTTTGGGTTTGGCAAGCAAACTGAACCATGGTTCAGGATAGAAGGGAAGCAAGACCTGATTGTAACTATAAGGATAAACAAGCTTAGATTCAGATTGATAAATTTTAATGTGGCCGGTGGGTTGTAGATCACCGGCCATTTCTTTTGTGTGAATATCCATTTGAGAGTGATTTAATAAAGGGAACCACCCCCTTGGGCGCCCAGAAAGATAAGAAGAGGTATGGATGCCCGTTAGCTATACCATAGATACTGTCCGGGGAACGATTACAACTCGATGCGTGGGTGACCTGACGCAGGCCGAGGTGATGCAGCATTTTCAAGAACTCTCCCTGGATCCCGCTTGTCCCAAATACCTGAACGTCTTGCTGGACCTTACGGAATCAAACACCACACCTGATTCCGCGCAACTGCATATGGTGATTGATGCAATTCGTTCGCTGCATGAGCGGGTAAGATTTGAAGCGTGCGCCATTGTGGCCGCGCGCGATGCAATGTATGGCATGGCCCGCATGTTCGCTGTTTTTGCCGAGCCCTACTTTCGTTCGCTTGCGGTGTTTCGCGAAGTTCGGGAAGCTCAGGTCTGGTTGGAAAGAGAAATTGAAAAGCTGACGCGTTCGCGGCGGGAACAGGCCTGAGATCCCGCACTGCAGCAAAGCCTGGAGCGGATGGATTCCTGCCTGGAATTCAAACAACTCCCAGCAGGCAAGCATGGCGGAGTGGCTGGCGAAGCAGAGTAACTAGTCTTCCGCTCCATTTCCACTCAATTCATTTGTTTAGACCCAGCGCCGGACCCGGTCTTTGTAGTCTCCATACTCGCGTCCGAACTTTGCCGTCAACACGCGCTCTTCCGGCTGGATCTGAAAACGCGTCATGTAGAGTACGAATACGATTGGTCCAAGAAGCGTCCACGGAACCGCCAAGTAGACAGTCCATCCCAACAGAAGGCAGGTAAGTCCCACGTACATGGGATTGCGCGTGAAGCCGTAGATCCCAGCAGACACGATGGAAGAAGCTTTGTCGGGTTGAACGGGATTCACGGTTGTTTTGGCACGGCGAAACGCCAAAAAGCCGAGCACTGATACGACGAAGCCGGACAACCAGAACGCGGCGGCGATCGCGAAGCGCAATCGGCTATCGATGGCAAGAACCGGTGCAAACCGCGAAGCAGCCCACATGGCTACCGCAAAGAGCAGAGCAACGATTGGCGGTGGAACTTTGAGTTCGAGGGAATTCATGTTTTGGGCTCCAGAATGCGAACGAGGGGTGAACGAACGTTATCGCTGTTCATCAATTTCGCGTACTTATAACAATTTCGCGTACTTAGTAGATGACGCGTAGGCATGGCAAGAAACAAATCATTTGCTTTCTGTGAGGACTTCCGCGGACAGGCTTCATTGGCGAACGGCTACGTGTCGGCGTACGCCAGGGCGGGTCTCGTCGCGCTAGGTGATCGTTTGAGCCGCCAGGCGAAATCCTGAGCGCAGCAAGAAGGACCTAAGCTGGTGTCACAAAGAGCTTGATTGGAAAGAAATGGTCGGGGCGAGAGGATTCGAACCTCCGACCCCCTGCGCCCAAGGCAGGTGCGCTACCAGGCTGCGCTACGCCCCGACATGTTGGAAACTAGAACTGGCTGTTCCTTGATATTCTATCCGATTTTGTGAGGAGTGCATGTCGGGGTCGGATTTTCGGCCCATGTCCGCGAATCGAAAACGAGTTTTTTTTTGCATTCGACGGAACGTTGCTTTTCCGTCTTCGTGAGAGATGCTAAAAGGTCGGGCCAGCCACTGCGTGCTCGTGATCGCAGACCCATTTCTGAACAAACCAGAACCGGCAGCCGTGTTTTTCAAGGAAGAAAAAAGCTCCCACCAACGACTGGATAGGCCGCCGAAACGTAACCCCGCTTAGTGCTTGTTCTGGAAACCGGAAAAATCCGGCCCAGACGGACTCTTTGGTCACTATGAAGTGCCTTGGGCCTTCCCGCGCGACACACGACTCCCGTGACCGAAAAAGCAGGCGATTCTCGCCGATTACCCGTTTAGGTACGGGCATACTATAGCCGCGCCTTCCCGTTTCGGGAAAATTTCCTTTGAAATTCGGAAAGCATGAGAAGTCCCGTATTTTGTTGCAGATACGCATTCTGAGCCTGCAGACTCATAAAGGCTCAATGCCACCAAGGAGAAACACCATGAGAAACGCCACTTTGAAATTGATTGTTCTTGTAACCCTGATGATGGGCGCCGCCTCGGCTTTTGCAGAGAGCCCCATTCCGACACCTCCTATTCCTCCCGCGCACTCTGCTCTGGTGCGGTAGGACGTTCCGGCATTCAAAATGTTGAACTTGGTTTGAATGGCCGGAATGTGACAGGCGTAATATAGACGTGCTGCTACAAGCAGGAGATACTTGTTTCCTGCGCGGATATCCGTGCGTGAAGTGGAGATCATTGACGCCGTGAATGGCTTTTTAGAAATCGGATTTGCCTTGCAAGCAGGGCTAGTCGCGGCGTTGTTTTTCAAGAAGATGTGGAGAAAGTTCCCGTTCTTCACTCTTTACTCCACTCTGGGGCTGATGGGTGACGCGGCCTACTACCTAGTTCATAAGCACCAGACAATGTATTTCTACACCTATTGGGTTCTCGAGGGTATTGCGGTAATTCTTGGACTTGCGGTTGTTTACGAGATATTCCGGCATTTGCTGGATGCGCAGCCAACTCTTCAGAAAGTGGCAAGATGGGTGTTTTCCGGCGCGGCTATTTCATTGACGGTGCTGGGCGCGGTCGTGGTCGTTCTGCAATGGCCCAGTGGCCCGCGTAGCCTGAGCACCGGAGTTTTTATTGTCGAGGAGGCGGCGCGAGTTGCGGAAATTGGGATTTTGCTCTTTCTATTCCTTTTTTCCACTGTTTTTGGATTACATTGGCGGCGATACGAATTCGGCATCTCTGTGGGACTGGGAATCTTTGTCTCAGTTGGGCTCACAATTGCGGCTATGAGAGCCCACCTCGGTTTTATTGCGCCAGATACGCTCAACATGATTCGAATCGTTTCTTTTGATTCCAGCCTGCTGATCTGGCTGGGCTATATTCTCGTGCCCGAAAGTGTTGCGGTTCAGGCCGAGGTTCCCGAACGCGCTCAACTGGAGCAGTGGAATCGGGCAATGATGGAGTTGATCAAACAATGATAGTTACGATGATCGTTATCGTTTTGGCGCTGAGCGCCATGGGCATCTTTTACACGCAGGTGCGCAGCCGCCGGAATGCGGCTTTGCAGGCCGTCCGTCCCGTGGACCTGCATGCATTCCGCACACTGATGGACCGTGACGACGAAGCCTTCCTGCGAGGTAACGTGTCGTCTTCAAGGTTTCGCCGGCTTAAGCGCCAGCGCGTGGGCGTAATGCTGCGCTATGTGAGCCGGATTGCCGGCAATGCGTCGGCTGTCGTCCGGTTGAGCGAATCGGCGCGTCTAAGCAGCGATCCGGATGTGGCCGAAGCCGCGGCGCAGGTGATCAATCTGGCCACGCAGATCCGCATGCAGTGCCTGCTGGCTTTTGGCAAACTGTCTCTGGAGTTTGTGGTGCCGTCTCTCCAGCTTACTCCGGCCATTCTGGTGCCGCGTTACCAGGCCCTGCGTGAAAACGTGAGGCTTCTGGGTACTCTACAGACCCAGCAGTTGACGCCGAACGCTGAAGCCATCTAGCCGACCCTCAAAGCTCGAATCTTCCCAAGCCCCGCCAAGTGCGGGGCTTTTTATTGCAGACTTTTCCCCGTTCCGGCCCGGCATCCGGACGCTTTGAAAAGGTAAAATAGGCCCATGCTTTTACAAGGAATTTTTCCGGCTGTAACCACGCCTTTTGACGGCTCGGGCGCCGTCTACTACAAGAAGATCGAGCACAACGTTGACCGCTATTCGCGGACGCCCATCGCCGGCATGGTGATCCTGGGGTCCACGGGTGAAGCCGTGATGTTGAGCGATGACGAGCGCAAGGAAGTGCTGCGCATCTCCGCCGAAGTGGCCTCGCCGGAAAAAGTTTTAATCGCCGGAACCGGCGCCGAGTCAGTGATTGAGACTCTGCGGCTCACCGAATATGCGGCCAAGTTGAACTACGATGTGGCGCTGGTGCGGACGCCACATTTTTATCGTCCGCAGATGAAGCCGGAAGCCTTGCTGGCTTTCTACCGGACTGTGGCAGACCGCTCGCCGCTTCCAGTCTTGCTGTACACCGTTCCGCCGTTCACGGCATACGATTTGCCGCTGGAAGTGATCGTGGCGCTGTCCGAGCATCCGAACATCATCGGGATAAAGGAATCCAGCGGCAACGTGGAAAAAGTGACGGCCATGGTGCAGCAGACACGGCACATTAAGCGAACCGCTCTCGTCACGGAAGTTCAGCAAGCCGCCACTGCTCGCATGCTGGCCGCGGGGCAGGCGGGTGGTCCGGACGCTTTGGTTACTTTGGGAACATCCGGCGGCAAAGGCTCGATCACCGTGGCGGCGCCGCCCAAAATCAAGACTCGCAGCAAAGAGGTGGGTTTTCAAGTGCTTGTGGGCGCTGCCCATACCTTGTTGCCGTCATTGCAGGCCGGCGCCAGTGGAGGCGTGCTGGGCATAGCCGCTCCTGCGCCCACTATTTGTTTTGAAATCCATGCGGCATTTAGAGACAATGACATTGAATTGGCGCGGTCCAAGCAAGAAGCTTTAGCGCCCGCGTCCAAAAGAGTGGTTTCTGAGCTTGGGATCCCGGCCATTAAGTACGCCATGGATCTGAACGGATATTACGGCGGCCTTCCCCGCCTCCCCTTGCTGCCTTTAACCGCGGCCCAGAAAACCGAGATTGAAGCCCAGATGGACAAGTTCCGAAATTGAATAAGGAAAACGCTGACCGTGTCCCTAAAATCGAGGTTTGATTTTTAAACGGCACGTGTGAATGACGCGGTTTGCGATTTCATGAGAGAAGACTAAGGTATGGCTTCCTGTCCCCGGTTGTGCCCGGACGCGGGATGGGGTATTGTGAACGTGCGGGCAGGCGATGAAAGGATTCTTTTCCCAAAATGGGAATAGAGCCAAGCGTAGTCTGGGGTAAAAACTGTGTTGTCAGCGGGCAAGAAATTACGTGAACTTCGGGAGCATCTGGCACTCACGCTTCGTGATGTGGAGTTGGCCAGTACTGCCTTGGCGGAATCCCGAGGCATTGAAGAATTCATCATCAACCCCAGCCGGCTCTCCGATATTGAGACCAAGGGCGTCATCCCCAGCATCTACCGGCTCTATGTTCTCTCCGTGATCTACCGCGCGGACTTTACCGAACTGCTTAGGTTTTTTGGCGTTGATCTGAGTTCCACCGCCGCGGACCTTTCCATCTGCAAGCCCAGCAAAACCCACCGCCTGGAAATGACCACGGGCAAGGGCACGGCGCACGTTCCTGTACGGTTTGATCCGGGGTTTGATATTCGGCGCTCCTCGGACCTGGGCCGGATGATTGAAAACTGGGGCGTGGTGCCGCTGCAATTCCTGCAAGAGCTTTCCAAGAAGAAATACACATACGCCTACATTGGGACGGAAGACCTCACCATGTATCCGTTGCTGCTGCCTGGTTCGTTTGTCCAGGTGGACGAAGACCGCAGCCGCGTGGAAGAAGGCAAGTGGCGCTCAGAGTTTGAACGGCCCATTTATTTTGTCGAAACCCGTGAAGGCCACGTGTGCTGCTGGTGTTCCGTGCGTCGCGGAGAAATCGTTTTGCAATCGCACCCGCTCTCGCCGGTGCCGCCGCGCATTCTTAAGCATCCGCAGGAAGCGGAAGTGATTGGCCAGGTGGTGGGAGTGGCTATGCGCCTGGTTGAGTGGTATGCGCCTGATGAGCCAGAGACACAACCGAGTCCTGCAGCAAGCGAAGATGAGCCGCGAGAATTGCGTCGTCGTTAACCGGGGCTTTTAGCACAAACGATTGCGCCGTGAGTACTCCCGGGCCTTCCTGACGCTGGATCGCTTCCTTGAATTCCAGATAAATCTCGCGCAGTGGCGTCCGTGTGAGCTCGGTGGCCATCTCCAGATGAGCGTTAAAGATGGCATCCTGCGCGGGACGGCGTCCATGCGCGCGGGCCAATCCCCAGTGCCGGTAATCGCCGTTATCGGTTTGCAGGGAACAGATATAGGCCAGCCGCTCCAGCAGCGTGGGAATCACACTAAGAGAGCGTTTCTTGAAATCTTCCGCGGCCTTGAATATCATCGTGCGTCCACCCGGAAACCAAGCGCCGGCGAAAAGTGAAAACTCATAAGTTTGGCGTTGCTTGGCTATTGGAAAAATAGCACGGCAGCGGTTGGTTCGCCATGTTTCGTTCTTTTTTTCTGAAATCAGGAATCCTCTGAGTAAAACCTAATCACCAAAGTACTCAAGAACAATTCCGGTCTTTATTAGCCAACCTTCACGTTATTCTTTAGAATCAACCAACGTCATTTGTACAACTACCCCAGGGAGGCCCGGCGCAAGCGGGTAACGCTCCAGCTTATGCACAGCCAGGACAATCTCTTCGTCAGACATTTCGGGTTGAAAGGCATCGCGGTCTTTGAAGCGGGCAAGGGCGCGCTGGCGGTGATCCCAGCGGTCTGGATCCTCATGCACTTGCATAAGGACATGAAACAGACGGCCCAGCGCCTGGTGGAATTTCTTCATCGCTTTGTGCATATCAATCCGGATGGCGTGATCTATCGTTCGCTGCTGCGCGCCGTGGGAGGCCTTACGCCCCACCTATTGTGGCTGATCTTTGCCGGCGTGATGGCGTATGTGACGATCCGGTTTGTGGAAGCCATTGGCTTGTGGCTGGAGAAAGAATGGGCCGAGTGGTTTGCGTTAATCTCCGGAGGACTTTACGTCCCTTTTGAAGTTTATGCTCTGATGAACCACCCGCGGTTGTGGAAGTGGGGAATTCTGAGTATGAATCTGCTGATCATCGTTTATCTGGCATGGCTGCTGCGTGATTCGCGGCGGCGGCGCAAACAAGCCAAAGCGGCCGCCACGGCGTAAGCGTTTCGCAAAAACCTACTTGGCTTCGTACACCGTCTTGCCGCCGACGACCGTCCGCAAAACTTTGGTCTGAAGGATTTCCGGCGGCGCAACCTTGGTGATGTCGCGGTCCAGGACAATGAAGTCTGCCAGCATTCCAACCGACAACTGGCCCTTTTCTCTCTCCGCAAACTCCGCGTAGGCGGAACCGGTGGTATAGGCCGCAATGGCCTGATGGATCGTCAACTTCTGGTCAGGAAAATATTCTTTTGTACCTGCCTCATTCTTGCGAGTGACGGCGCAGTAGACTCCGCGGAACGGCGTAATGGGTTCCACCGGATAGTCGGTGCCGAAGGCCAGGGGCACGCCGTCTTCAAGAAATTCCTTCCAGGCGTATGAATGTTTGGCGCGCGCGGCGCCGATGTGCGATTCCGCCCAATTCATGTCCGTAAGCAGGTGGTTGGGCTGCATGCTGGCGATAACGCCGAGGGCACGGAACTTTTTGTAGTCTTCCGGCGCGACGACTTGCGCGTGCTCAATGCGGAAGCGGAAATCGCGTTTTGTAGATTCTTTTTCGGCGAGGGCGAAAGCGTCCAAGGCCATGCGGGCGCCGCGATCACCAATGGCATGGAATCCCAACTGGAAGCCAGCTTTGGCTCGCTCGATGGCCATCTTATTCAGTGCGTCCTGTTCCAGGCGAGGGATGCCGGCGTTCCGCGGATCGTCATCGAAGGGAGCGAGCATGGCGGCGGTGCGTGATCCCAAAGAGCCGTCCATGAAGCCTTTGAGCATAGTGGTGTGCAGCATGGGGTCGCTTGCCGGATGGTGATCGCGGGCTTTTTTCAGTTGCTCCAGAGGGGCGGCAAAAGGCAGCCACTCGGAAATGCGCAGCGTGAGCTTGCCTTCTTTTTCCATCTGCTCGTAGGTGAGAAAGTCTTCCCAGTCGGAGTTGTCTTGGGCGGAGGTGATGCCCCAGCGCGCTGCGTCTTCTAAAGCGAGTTCAGCAGCGCGGCGGCGTTGTGCGGCCGTCGGCAGTGGGACCTTGTCAAAGACCAAATCCATGGCCGTTTCGCGCAGAATGCCGGTGGGCTCGCCTTTTTCGTCGCGGTCAATCTTTCCGCCCTGGGGATCGGCGGTCTGCGCCGTGACGCCCGCGGCTTTCAGCGCGGCTGAGTTGGCGATGGCGATGTGTCCATCCACGCGGCGAAAGACCGCGGGGTGATCACCGGTAACGGAATCGATGTCCGTGCGCACCGGAGTTTTTTGTACGTCCCAAAGCGTGTGGTCCCAGCCACGGCCGATGATCCACTCGCCCGTGCCTGCGGTTTTTACGCGCGCCGCGATGCGCTGCTGCGC